>CANGEZ010000004.1 GCA_947452875.1 Chitinophagaceae bacterium | reverse complement strand
CAAACATTATTAATTCCAAAAACTAATTTTTTACAACCCATAGCTTCATCAATCTGATTCATGATTTTTTTCTGTTGCACAATTTTCCAGTTCTGTAAATAAGGTGTCATGGTTTTATGAAATTCAGCTTCTGTGCTTTCTTCAAAATTACCTGGAATATAATCGATGACGTGTTTTATATTATGAGATAGTGCCTTAAAATGACCAATTGTTTTTGCTGTACCCATAACAAACAGTGGCAGCTTATACGCATTGAGTAGTAATGTCAACCCATTATCCGTGTGCATCAAAAACTTATTCAGTAGAATTTCTTTGCGTTTATTTTCATCAGAGAAATTGGCTATTTTTTCACCGATATCATTTTTGTATGCCTCAATATTATCAGGCACGTTGGAAGTAATTCTAATAAAATGGACAGTATTCCCTAAATATATTTTTGTCCATTTACTGCTTAATACAGCGAGCAAATATTTATGTATTTCTTTTTTGCTATACACTAAATCACGTATTTCAAAAGACTCATCAATAATGATTTTTTCTTCAACAGGCATATCAAGATAATATACTTTTTCAATCAATGGACTCACGAATATGGCTATGCTTTTTTTATGAGTATTGTAATTTAATTCATCAATAACCTTATGTAATTTTTTCATTACAGGAAAAGATTTCTCTTCGGGATAATTGATTTCAATTTCTTTTTCGATTTTATCAACGGCGATTTTAAGTTTATAATCTAGCTCTTTCTTCAAACCCATTTTTGGATCAAATGGCATAATGAGCGAAATACAAGGTAAATACTTAGGAGCTGTAAGTACTTCAGCAAAGGACTCCATTAGATTCGTGTTCATAAAATATGGTTTAGTAGTTAATAAATCGATTAGGTATTAAATCACTTCAAACTCTTAGTTAATCTTTACATCTTACAGAGGAGCCAATTGTTGAATGATTTCGTTAGCTGAAGCAATGCCAGACTTTCGCCAGATTACTTTCCCTTTTTTAAATATAATAACCGTTGGAATTGATTTTATACTAAATTGGTTGGCATAAAATCTGTTCTTATCAATATTCATTTTAAGAATGGTAGCAGATTCACCAACAACATGTTTTACATTACTTAATACCGGAAGCATTGATTTACAAGGCGCACACCAATCGGCAAAAAAATCTACAACTACGGGCAACTCGCCTTCTATGTGATGTTGAAATGTGTTTTCCATTTTCTTTTTTTTGATTAGATATTTTTCTCCATATCTGCTGTTCTTGCAAATCCTCCATGAATTTCAGAATCTTTCAAGCCGGCTTCGTTTTGTTCTTCCAATGTAAGTTCATCTGATCCTGAAGTTTGAATCCAATTGTCTCCATTTTTCCTATACACTTGAACAGACAGATTAAATTGATGTAAAAACATCATTTCTATAACCCCTGTTTTTTGCCAGTAGTGTAATTCAATAAAACCACTACAAAGTAAACTATGTGTAACTTCTGAAACTGTTTGATCTTGTTGCAATAGCTGTAATACTGAACTTGATTCTTGCCATTTATGTGATTTGCTGAAAAACTCCAGTTTAAGAAAAGGATATACTTTAGTGAAAGCCGAATTGATATCTTTTAGTTTTTTATTGGGATTGATTTCAATGATCATTTTATTTTTTTGAATTGTTTAACTAAATTTTAAAATCAACATATTTTAAATCAATGAACGGCCTTTTAATTGCAATGAAAGCAATACGATGGAAGCACCTGCAAAGAAGTAAATCAAATCTGTAAGCAATGTATTTTCAATCAACATCCATTGAATCATTACCCATAAAACTGTTATGATACCTGCACTTAATGCCCAATTGAATTTCTTTTTATTATTTATCAAAAGGAAAAAGGCAGCAAAAAAATTAACCCCACCAACAAATAAAAAAAGCATAAACCCAGGCAATCTAAAATCTTTAAATACAGTTGAGTGCAGCAATGAAATCGGTAGTCTTAGCATACTTCCATCTGGCACAGACATTAATATTATTCCTGCAAATAATGTAGTTAATGCAACAAAGCAAATGGTTATAAAAAGTAATGACTTCATTAAAATATAATTTAAATACAAATGAATTTTAGTTGTTCATTGAAACTTCATCACTCATTTTCCTACCATAGTATCCAGTAAGCTCACCATAAGCTAAAACATGACCACCCATTGCCTTTTCTAAATCAAATTTTCTTGAATTGGGTTTTAGTTCAAGCAATGCATCTAATGCAAAAATTCTGAACACATATTGATGTACTCCGGCCATAGGACAAGGACCGCAATAGAAATATTTATTAAAATCATTCAATCCATGTACCCCATGGTGCATGTCCTCCATGATATGATGGGTAACCGGAACATTCCATGCAACCCAATGAGACCAAGTATTTATTGGCGCATCTGGATCCTCCATAATGATAGCCAAACAAACAGTTTCATTGGGTATAAAAGAAATTTCAAGTGGAGGATTAACATTTACGCCGTCACAACTGTATTTTTTCGGAATCATTTCATGCTCTGCAAAAGCTTTACTTTGAACATTAAGGTATTTAATAGACTGTTCGATCGTTGGATGTATCATGTGATAGGTTTTTGATTATTAGTCGTTTTCAATGTCAAATAAAATATCATCGTTTAAATTATCTGAATCAGTAGTTGCATCAAATATCAAATCAAGATCATCTGCAGTAACTACTTCAATCTTTTGTTCTAAATCAGTATTCAATTCTGGATTGGTATCAGGAGAACTAAATACTTCCTGAGACTTTAGTTTTTTCTTCTTTTCCATTGCTAAAAATTAAATAGGTGATGTTATTTACTAACAAAATAATAGTTACCTGATGGCAATAAAAATGAGCCACGTAATCATTCAGAATGACAGACATCATAGATTCTGCGATAACACAAGACTTAGATTTGAAGAAACAATCATTATGACATCACTACACAACATCAAATCGCTTCACCAGTTATTGGATGAGGACTGCCGAAATTTTTTAATCGCTGAAAAAGAACTACACAATGCCATACCAGCGTTGATTACAAAGTCGAGTTCAGTTAAATTGAAAAACATTTTACAGAAATATTATGAGCAAATAAAACAGCACATGAAATTGCTTGACACGTTTTTTGAAGAAGAAAACATTACTTATGTATATACTGAAAACACCATCATGAAAGCCTTTATAAAAGAGGCAGAAGACAAAATGAATAATTGTAGTGAATTAATGGTGAGAGATGCATGTATTCTAGCATCGGTACAAAACATCAACCATTATAAAATTGGAGCTTATGGAACTGCGGCCGCATTTGCAGAAACATTGGGCATGTCAAATACAAGATTTTTATTTCATCAATTTGAATCTAATGAGAAATTAATTGATAAAAGGCTTTCCATGCTTGCTTTACAAGAGATCAACAAAAATGCTAGAGCTGCATTTCTAACCAGTTAAAGCAGATTGACAACAGTCAATGATTTGAATGAGTATGCTCATTTTTTAGACATCATTTCAATCGTTTCTTTGAATTCAATTAAATATTTAATTCACAACTAAAATCTTACAATTATGAAAAGTGACATCGAAATTCAGAAGGACGTCATCGAACAGTTGAAGTGGGAACCATTTCTAAATGCAGCACAAATTGGCGTTGCAGTGAAGAATGGCATTGTTACTTTATCTGGACAAGTTGATGCGTATTCTAAAAAAATTCTAGCAGAAAAAACAACAAAAAAAGTAGCCGGTGTAAAAGCTATTGCCGAAGACATTCAGGTAGGGATTTCGCCGGTCTATAAAAAAACAGATACAGAAATAGCGGAAGCTGTGGTCAATGCTTTGAAATGGCACACTATGATTCCGGATGAAAAAATTAAAGTTAGTGTTGAAGATGGCAATGTTAAACTTGAAGGCGATGTGGAATGGGAATACCAAAGGAATCAAGCAAAAACTGCTATTGAGAATTTAACTGGAGTAAGATTCGTTACCAATCTTGTTGCCGTTAAGCCAAAGATTACACCTTATGAGTTACAACAAAAAATAAATTCCAGCTTTCAAAGAAGTGCTAACATTGATTCAGCTAGAATTACAGCTGAGGTTTTGGGAAGTAAAATAACACTTCGTGGAAAGGTAAGATCATTCGCAGAAAAAGAAGATGCAGAAAATGCCGTATGGTCGGCACCAGGGGTTGTATCGGTTGAAAACAAATTGCTCATAGAAGAGCCGGAATACGCTTTTGAAGATTGATGCTTTTAATTGAAGTTTGTTTTTTGGAGGCTGTCTTGATATACGAGACAGCCTTTTTTTCTGTTGAACTTATTGAACCGATTAAACCTTTTGAACAAATCTTAAAACAATGCAAAGTCCCTTTTAGGAGACATTGCTGAGAAATGATCTAGTATCTAGTATCCAGCTTATCAAGCCTATCCAGCCTATCCAGCATCCCCTACCCCCTCTTCAACATTTCCTCCAAAAATTCATTGCAATAAAATTTTACATCAGCGTATTCTTTTTCATGATGCCTGAAATTTGATCCTAATAAAGCAATATTATTTTCAAGCGTTTTGTTTATTTTATCATCATTTAAAAAATCTTCTTTTTTTGAAAGCAATTTTTTTACAGACTCAATTTCTTTTCTTAATGAAACCAATTTTTCTTCAATCTTATTGATAATTAATTGATGAACTTCTGTTTTAGCAGCAATATCTACAATTGTATTTCTTGCTATTATTTGTTGTAATCTTTTTTCTAGAGACAAGATCTCATCGAGATAAAAATCTACCGATTGTAACCAGCTGTTGATTTCATCGTTATAGAAAGAAGCAATTTTTTTCGACATAATATTATTATTTAATTAGGCTTAAATAAAGGCAATAACATCGTTACAGATAATGAGTTTGATCATGTATAACATGAATTGAAGTCATAGTGTAAAAATTGGAAATGATATAATTTACATGATTACATCATCCATAAAATAAAAATCATGACATCACAACTTATTCAAGAATCTCCTGAAGAAATCTACCCTGGCATTTTTGTTCCATCATATAATAAACATATGATTAGTGATAGTTTTAAAAATTCAAATGCAGTCATCAGAAAACCTATGGTTAATATTATCGACAAGGGAAACATTGTTTGTGTGGAAATGATTATTCCGGGTGTTAAAAGAGAAGAGTTTTTTATTGAAGGTAAAAACAACATTTTAAATGTGAGTGTTTATCACAATGAGACAGTAGAAGAAGCCAGGAAATTTAGCACAAGAGAGTTTGATTGCTGTAAATTTCAAAGAGAAATCATACTTCCAGAAAATGCTGATTTAAGTTTTGTAAGTGCAACTTATGACAGTGGCATATTAAAAATACAAGTACCTAAATCCGACAATCTCATCAACAACTTTACTTCAAGAATTGCTGTTTACTAATTTACAAATCATTGTCATTTCAATTTTCCCATAGTTATCAAACACAGGCACCCTATCAAAAATCTGTAGCCTATTTCTGTATGGAATATGGAATAGATCAGGCATTGAAAATTTATGCAGGAGGACTAGGTTTTCTTTCGGGTTCCTTTATGAAAAGTGCTTTTGAATTAAAACAAAATGTAATTGGCATTGGCATTTTGTGGAAACATGGTTATTACAATCAAATTAGGAAACAAGACCAAACAATGGATGTGCTTTTTGAAGAAAAAAGTTATGGCTTTTTGGTGGACACAGAAATCAGATTTACCATTAAAATTGCCAAGCATGATGTTTGGGTGGCGGCCTATTATCTCGAACCCGAAATTTTTAAAACGGCGCCATTGTTTTT
Source organism: Chitinophagaceae bacterium (assembly GCA_947452875.1). Taxonomy (GTDB): domain Bacteria; phylum Bacteroidota; class Bacteroidia; order Chitinophagales; family Chitinophagaceae; genus Ferruginibacter. The sequence goes on along the minus strand of CANGEZ010000004.1, from coordinate 23,594 downwards.
GCTCACAACCGATTTACCTGAAAACGATTATCTCGCTAAAACGATTTCACACAAACTTTATGATTCGAACCCTGAGACTTCAATTGCAGCAGCCATTTTATTGGGAGCAGGTGGGGCCAGATTATTAGAAATTTTAAAAATTGAAATAGAAGTTTTCCATCTTAACGAGTCTCATGCCTTACCACTCGCATTTTATTTGTATAACAAATACAAAAATACAGACGAAGTAAAAAAGCGTCTAGTATACACCAATCATACATCAGAAGAAGCTGGAAATAAAAAATCAAATATTACTCTTCTAGATAAAATTGGCTTTTTCTGTGATATTCCAATTGCAGAAATCATTGCCATTTCAGGCAGCAAGGGAAACGATATTGATCACACCTTGACTGCACTAAGATTAGCCGGAATAGCCAATGGCGTATCCGAAATTCATCAAAAAACATTGATTACATTTTGGGGACAACAAGAAGGAATATGCGAGATTATTGCCATCACGAATGCACAATGCTTTTCATATTGGCATGATAAAGAAATGTATCAAAACTTAAATGAAAAAGATTTCGAAATAAAAAATATCAAGAAAAAAAGGAAAAAGATTTTATTTGAAATTGTTGCTGACCAATGTGGTGAAATCTATGATGAAAATATTTGTACAATAATTTTTGCCAAGCGATTTGCAGGTTATAAAAGAGCGGATTTATTATTACAAGATCTGGAGCGATTTGAAAATTTAGTTACCAATACACAAAGGCCTGTGCAAATCATTTGGGCAGGAAAACCATATCCCATGGACTATTATGGAATTGGTGTTTTTGATAAAATTGTAAATGTATGCAAGGCTCATAATAATTGCGCCATACTTGTTGGTTATGAACTTACGCTTTCTAAAATTTTAAAGTCTGGTGCCGACATTTGGCTGAACAATCCAAGAATGTACCATGAAGCATCCGGCACAAGTGGAATCGCCGCAGCTATGAATGGTGCTGTAAATATTGGTGAACCTGATGGTTGGTTTCCTGAATTTGCAAAAGACAAAATAAATTCATTTATCATTCCTGAATGCGACACCACACTTCCTGATCATGTACAAGATGAAGCTGACGCCACTAACTTATACAATCTGATTGAAAATGAATTATTGCCCATTTACTACGACTATCCCAACAGATGGAATGAAATCGTTAAAAAAAGTATGCAAGATATTATACCCAAATTTGACAGCAACAGAATGGCCATTGAGTATTACGAAAAATTGTACAACAGGACTGAAAAACAAATATCATGAATGTTGGCAATCATTATACCCATCTTAATAAAGCTTATATTTTAAATGGAGGGAATGAATTTTTTAGCCAGCTAGAAAAAATGATCAATGACGCTCAATCTTTAATTCATATTCAAACCTATATTTTCAGTGATGATGAAACCGGACAAAAAGTTGCTGAAGCCTTGATAGCAGCAGCTCACAGAAAGGTAGAAATTTATATCATTGCAGACGGCATTGCCTCTCAATCGCTCAATAAAAGCTTCGTCGATAAGTTAAGATCAAATAATATTCACTTTAGGTTTTTTGAGCCTTTACTAAAAACCAAAGCTTGTTATATGGGTAGAAGGTTACACCAAAAAATTATTTGTATCGACAACCAAAAGGCGCTTGTAGGTGGTATCAATATTGCCAATCGATATAATGATTTTCCGAAAAGAAAAGCCTGGCTGGATTTTGCAGTTTTCATAGAAGGTGAAGTAGTTATTGCCATAAATGATTTTTGCCATTCCATCTGGCATTCACTTCCATATAGAGATATAGAAATCAATTTTGAGGCTAAAAATAAATTTGAAAAAATCAGCAGCAATGAAAGATGCAACATTCGAATCAGAAGAAACGATTGGATCAGACATAAAAATGAAATATCTATTTCTTACCTCGAAATGCTCAGAAATGCACAAGAAGAAATAATCATTTTATGTAGTTACTTTATTCCAGGAAAAGCAATAAGAAGGTTATTGGCAGCAGCTGCAAAAAGAGGAGTGAAAATTAAAGTAATTACTGCGGGTCCATCTGATGTCATGATTGCTAAAAGAGCTGAACGTTGGCTTTATGATTGGCTACTGAGAAACAATATAGAGCTGTTCGAATACCAAAAAAATATTCTTCATGGAAAATTAGCCGTTGCAGATGAGCAACAGGTTACCATAGGCTCTTACAACATCAATAATATCAGTACTTATACCAGTATTGAATTAAACGTAGATATTGACAATATTAATTTAGCAAAACAACTACATCAGAAATTAACAACAATCATTGATGAAGACTGTTATAAAATCACAGAACAAATTCACAGATCAGCAAAGAATCCGCTCATACAATTTAACAGATGGCTTTCCTATCAATTCATAAGTGTAGTATTGAAAGCTATTATCTTCTTCTTCAAAAGAGAGCATTAGTTTCCTGCTACTCTTTTTGCATAAAAGCGAAACTCATCAACATTCCAATTCCTCATTCTTCCCTTTTGAATAACTAGTTTATTGTTTACACCATGATGTAAGTTATAATGAAATACAAAGTCATTATTTGGATATCTCCAACCTAAAATCTGACCAAATCGAAGGTCATTAAATATCAAACTATCTTTTCGTTTCTGAATAAAATAAAACCCTTTTGAAAACCTAATAAGTTTTTGTAAGGATTCATGATCATTTACTTCATTATTAAGTTGGTGATTAGCCGAAAAATAATGAAAGTCTATTTTGCGATGTTTATCCCATAGAGAAAAATACCCAACCTCATATCCGCTATCACTTGCAGCTACAACATACCATAACCAATTTTGAAATGGAGCCGGAGTCGTAAAATAATTATGATACTGAATATGCTGGAGCATCGCCTGTTTCCTAAATCTCTGGTCGGCATGATTTTTATTTACAACACAGTAACCGAGATACATAAACGATATGGTCATCCCAATGGTTACCCATTTTTTTCTTTTAAGGTGATATTTATTTGAAATGATTAAAGCAGCAAATGAGATAAACATTGGGGCAGAAAAAAATGGATCTGCAACATAAATAATATTGAATGAAAAACGCTGGTGACTGAATGGTTCAAACCAACCAATTCCATAGTTATTGAAGGCATCAATAAATAAATGGAATAAAACCGAAGTTGTAAAAAATAAAATCCATCTTAAAAAAGTAATATTATGAGGCTTGTGGATTTTATTGGCAAACATGGAAAAGACAGGAATAATCATTGCTGCAAAGACTAGTGAGTGCGTAAATCCTCTGTGCGCTAACAATGACTCTGGCGTATTCATCCATAAAGAAGTAACAAAATCTATATCAGGAATACTTTGTGCTAATGCTCCCCAAATCATGGCTTTTTTACCAAAGCCTTTTTCAAAAAACAACTCACCCATACAAGCGCCTAAAGCAATATGAGTGAGTGAATCCATGAACTATGGCTTTTGTTTTTATTTATTATGTGCAATAAAAACAGGCATATTGAAATTCTTTATCAACGCATCAGCCATACTTGACTGAAACCATCGAGACACCATGGTTCTTCTGTAAGCACCTAAAACCGTAATGAAATTCTTGGTTTCGCGCTGCAAATGACCAACAATTTCTTCTTCTGGAATGCCTTTCAAAACAGTGTAAGTCGTGTTTTGAAAATGTCTTCTTAAGAATTCTTTTAATAATTTATGATCAGGTAAATGAAGATTGTCTTCCATTTTTTTAACCATAATAATTTCCAATGGCAAATCGTGGTATGAAGAAAATAGATAAGCGAACATTCTGATTGCATATATAGCATTAGGTTCACCGTTAAAAAGGAAAATTATTTTTTCTGTTGCTAAAAAAGAGGTTGGAGTTACCATTACCGGACACTGTGCATGGCTTAATATGTCTTTCATAAAACGTGAAGGGAATTTCTCTTCATGATGAACAAATTTTTCGTCTTTATTTATAATCAACAAGTCTGCGTAAATGGATTCATGCAATAATTCCTGTACCGCAATTTCATTATCATGATGGACATTATATTCTATTGAAGCCTCGTTACAAATGGATTCGAATTTTTTGGAAGTGCTTATTCTAAATTCTTGATCTTCATGTTTCAACTTTTTTAATTTGTGTTCTGAAATACCATCTTCAATAACCAACTCATAAATTTTATAACTCGTATACGTTTTATCATCTAGGAAAACACCAGTCAAGTGTGCTTTTTCGGATTTTGTAACTGCGACTGCGTATTCACAATTAGTTTCAGAAAAAACGAGCCCATCAAAGGCAGCAATAAATTTATTCATAAACGTATTTTAATGATGAAGACAAGTGTTTATTTATGACCAATAAAAACAGGAACATTATGCTGCTTAATGATATCTCTTACAAAACTCTTATTAAAAAATTGGGAGAAGGCTGATCTTGAAAAAGCGCCGGCAACTACAATAGCTGTTTTTTTGTCGTCGACCCAGGTGCTGAAATACTTTTTTGAATCTATATCCAATTTTGAAACGGTTAGATCTGCAAAATGTCTACCCGCCAATTCTTCAATGTAAGCTTCATTAGGAAGATTGACATCTCCTTCCATATTAGCGTAGGTAAGCAATGTGGCATTATTAGAAAATTCTGGCAGTAAATAAGCAAATTGTTTTATGGCAAATACAGCAGATTCGCTGCCATCATAGGCAAGAATATTAACATCTGGGAATTTATATTTTTCAGGCACTACAATTACACAACATTCAATATTATGAATGGCTTCTTTAAGGTAATTATTAGGATCGCCAACTCCCATATTTTCATAAAAACGTTCGCTGCCAATAATCATTAAATCTGCAAACCTTGACTCCTTCTTCAATTCAGGTAATGCCAGATCATTAAAGTCTTTATGTGTCCTGTATTCTATACCATTGTGTTGGCAAGCCGTTTCGAATTTTTTAATATTTTTTTCAATCAAATCCATTTCGGTTTCTTCAATAGCAGGCACAAACATCGGAGCTCCTACTCCATCTGCATAACTCCAGATATTGGCGTAACTCGTTTGAGGCAAAAAAACTCCTGTTAATAAAATTGGATTGATTTCATTAAGTCGCTTTGCGAAATCAAAAGATGATTCAGAATAATGAATGCCGTCAAATGCTAGAATTATTTTTCTCATAATGATTATTTTATACAAACATATTTATCAGGTTAATGAATGCGAATGATGTTTATCAAAAAAAGCTGTGACAGACATCATCGAATATTGCTCCTAAAACAAGAAGTTTTGATGAATATTATAAAAATGAATAGCTACAATAATGCCGGTTATTTTTTAAGAGAAGTTGGAGAAATTTCAAGATTCATAGTAAAATTTCTGAGCACCTGGTTCAAGCCTCGATATGAAATCAAAGAGTTTTTCAAACAATGTTTTGTTATTGGATATAAATCATTGCCCTTAATTGGACTTACAGGATTTATCATGGGATTGGTACTAACCATGCAACTCAGGCCCAGCATGGTTGATTATGGTGTTGAGTCGGAAATACCAGTGATTGTTGGCATTGCGATTATCAGAGAAATCGGACCGGTAATCACCGCATTAATTTTTGCAGGAAAAATTGGTTCCAGCATTGGAGCAGAATTAGGCTCCATGAAAGTGACAGAGCAAATTGATGCCATGGAAGTTAGTGGAACAAATCCCTTTAAGTATTTAGTCGTAAGCAGAGTACTCGCTACTACATTGATGCTTCCTGTATTAACGATACTAAGTGACGTCATTTCATTATACGGCGCATATCTTGGCGTAAACATCAAAGGAGAAACAAGTATGCAATTGTTTTGGAGTCAAGTGATAGATGCTCTCTCATTTAATGATGTGATCCCTTCTTTTATTAAAACCTATTTCTTTGGATTTGCAGTTGGAATCATTGGCTGCTATAAAGGATACAACAGCAACAAAGGAACCGAAGGTGTTGGCAAAAGTGCAAATGCTTCAGTAGTTATAGCCTCAGTATTGATTTTTATCATTGATTTACTCGCGGTTCAAATAACAGATTTGCTTGGATATAATTAATTAAATAATGTCGATAGAAAAAATAAATCCAGTTGTGCTTCAAGTTTCAAATCTAAAAAAAAGATTTGGAAACAATATTGTATTAGATGATTTCAGTTTTGAATTACACAGAAATGAAAATATTGTGGTTCTTGGAAAATCTGGTTCCGGTAAATCTGTGCTGATAAAGTGTATTATCGGCTTAATGAAACCGGATGAAGGTTCTATACATATTTTAGGAAAAGAAATTAGCCAGATGAATGCAGAAGAGCTTGATAAAACAAGAGCAAAAATTGGTTTTCTTTTTCAAAGTAATGCACTTTACGACTCAATGACAGTAAGAGAAAATCTTGAATTCCCTTTGAGAAGGCATTGGATAAAACATAATAAATCAGAAATGGATCAACTGATCAAACAGGCGCTTGCAGATGTCAAATTAACACACACCATTGATATGATGCCATCTGAACTATCTGGTGGCATGAGAAAAAGAATCGCATTGGCAAGAACTCTGATACTAAAACCGGAAATCATTCTGTATGATGAGCCTACAACTGGATTGGATCCAATAACAGCAAAAGAAATCATTCAGTTAATTAATGAAATCAAGATTAAATACAAAACCGCATCATTGATCATTTCACATGACATGAATTGCGTGAAATTAGCCAGCGACTTTGTTGTTATGCTGATTGATGGCAAATGCTATGCTTATGATACTTATACAAATTTGAAAACAAACAAAGACAAAAACATTTTGCAATTTTTTGAATAAAATTATTGATGACAAATCAAAATTGTTCATGAAGTGATTTATAATAATCATAAATAAATTGAATTAATGAAAAGCAATACAACTAACAATATAAAACTTGGCCTCTTTGTTTTGGCCTCTTTATTCTTTTTGATTTTGTTATTATATATGATTGGCAAGAACAGTAATATGTTTGGCAGCAATTATGTTTTAAAAGCAAGGTTTGAAAACGTACAAGGTTTAAAAGCAGGAAACAATATTCGATATGCAGGAATAGATATTGGTACGGTCAAATCAGTGTATATCATCGATGACACTACCATGGAAGTAAAAATGATTATTGACAACAAAGCAAAAAATATCATCAAGAAAAATTCATTAGTGAGTATAGGTACAGATGGTTTGGTAGGAAACAAAGTAGTGAATATACTTTCAGTAAAAACAGGTGCTCCATTTGCAGTAGAAAACGATATTCTTCCTTCTAAAAAACCTATTGATACTGATGAAATGATGCGAACTTTAAATAAAACAAATAACCAGGTATCTAAAATTGCAGAAAATTTTGGAATCACGATTAATAAATTAAACAGCAGTCAGGGACTTTGGAAATTACTAAATGACCGCACCATTGCAGACAACATCAGCAATGCTTCGATTCAAGTAAAAAAATCTTCTTACAAACTAAATGAGATTGCCAATAAAATTAATGACATAGCTGATGAACTAAAAAATGGGAAAGGCACATTGTCTAAATTAATCAACGACAAAAATTTGGCAGATTCACTTACTTTGGCCGTAAACAATTTCAAAAATGCCGCTAATGAAATAACAGAAGCTGGCAAAGAAATAAACAATTCTGTAGCATTGATCAGTAAAGAAGTAAATGAGGGAAAAGGCAGTATTCATAGTATTTTAAAAGACACCAGTATGACGATTTTGCTAGAAAATTCTATGAAAAATATTGAGTCAGGAACCAAAGGATTTAGCGATAATATGGAGGCATTGAAACATAACATTCTGTTTAGAGGATATTTTCGAAAGCTTGAAAAAAGAAATAAGAAATAACAGTCACTTCGTGTATTGATGATAGTCATGTTTACAGCATCATTTTGACTTTACATTTGTATCGGGTTTTTCATATAGGATATTGGATAAAAAACGAGCCGGATTTCTATCCGGCTTTTCTTATACTATCATGAGCCCATATGATAGTTATCATGTTTTAAGAATAAAATTGAAGCTAGTTTTGACTCAGGTTTTTCACATAGGATATTGGATAAAGTAAATCGAGCTGAATTTCTATTCGGCTCTTTTTTTTTTAAATTAGAGTTATGAATAAGATTATCACCCTTACACTCAATCCTGCTATAGACAAAAGTACCGTTGTAGAAAGTCTGGTTCCTGAAAAAAAATTAAAATGTAGTGAACCTAAATTCGAGCCTGGTGGCGGCGGCATCAATGTATCCAGAGCCATACAACGCATGGGTGGAGAATCAACAGCAGTATACCTTTCAGGAGGCTACTCAGGTTTATTTTTTAACCAGTTGCTTGAAACTGAGAAAATAAACATCAAACCTATAACCTGCAAAGGACATACAAGAGAAAATCTAATTGTATTTGAACAATCAACAGGAAAACAATTTAGATTCGGGATGCCAGGCCCTTCTATAGAAAAAGAAGAATGGGAAAAAGTAATTGATATGATCAGTAATTTAGAAGAAGTTGAATTCCTAGTAGCAAGTGGTAGTATTCCAAATGGCGTAACACCTGATATCTTTAGTCGATTGTCTCAAATTGCAAAACATAAAAACATAAAATTTATCGCTGACACTTCAGGAGAAGCTTTGCAAAATGCTTTGCATGAAGGTTTGTTTCTGATAAAACCCAATTTGAATGAATTGAGTAGTCTTGTGGGAAAAACCGAATTGTCAATTGAAGAAGTTCCATCAGTTGCTAAAAAGATCATTGAAAGCGGAAAATGCAAATATATGGTGGTGTCGCTTGGCGCTAACGGTGCTATGCTGGTTACAAGTGACGAATGTATTCATATGATTCCCCCAAAAGTTAATTCAATAAGCACAGTTGGAGCCGGAGACAGCATGGTCGCAGGAATTACTTTTAGTTTATCAAACGGAAAAAATATTCATGATGCTGTAAAATATGGTATTGCCTGCGGTACAGCAGCAACATTAAATGCTGGCACAGAGCTCTGCCATAAAAAAGATTCGGATGAAATTTTTAAAAACATTATCGAAAAGAAAATAAATTAAGTCAATCATTAAGTAATCTGCTTATTATCATTTTTTCATTACTTCACAAATAATACTTTAGCTGAAATTAATCGCCATGTCAGCTGGGTTTCAAAAATTGGTATACACCATCATCATCAGCATCATTTCTGGCTGTTTGCTTGGAGTAATTTTGGCGTTAATAATTAATGAATAGTCATCTTATTTTTTCACACTATAAAAACTAAAAAAAATGGAAAACAACAACAAAATCCTTATTGCTGCCGGTGTTGGCTTGGCAGTAGGCAGCATTCTTGGAATTTTATTTGCACCCGACAAAGGAGCTGAAACCAGAAAAAAAATCCAAGACAGCGCAAACAAACTCGCAGATACTTTCAAAGGGAATGCGGCTAAAATAAAAAAGAATGTAAACACAGCTGGCGAATCCATAAAACAAAGAATGGATTTTGTAGATGATAAGGTAAATGAGTATATTTAATATTGCCTGACAAATCTAAAGCTTCATGGAAAATTCTTTTGAAAAATTCGACGACATCATTAAACACATAAAGGAATATGTGAACAACAGTATTTCTCTTTTAAAAATTGAGCTTGCTGAAAAAATATCTGGCATTATCAGCAATATCATTGCTTTATTTTTTGTCATCGTCATTTTTCTTTTGGTGATCATCTTCTTCAGTATTTCTTTGGCGTTGGTATTGGGGAAAATTACAGGAGAAAATTACTGGGGTTTCCTAATCGTTTCCGGGTTGTATTTTATTATTGGCATTTTAATTTGGAAAGGCAAAGAACGCATTATCAGAATCCCAATCATGAATTCGATTTTACGTCAACTTTTTAAAGAAGAAGATTAATTTTGAAACAACATCTTTAGGAATAGTCAAGCTATTAAAAACTCAAGAATACGCCTCATGCCATCATTTAAGAATATAGAACAATTAAGAGCAGAAAAAAGAAGATTGCGCAACAGCAACAAAAACCTTGAACAACAGATTAATCAAGATTGGCATGACTTTAAACACAGTTTAAGGCCGGTAAATATTCTTAACCAAGTGGTCAACAAAACCATTGAAAGGCACAAGGAAAAAAATGCAACAGTACAACTTATTGCAGACAATGTTGTAAATTTGGCATCAAAAGCGACAACTGTACTTACACAAAAACTCGAACAGAAATTAGACAAATGGCTCAATAAATAGCCTGGTAATTTATTATAATCTCCTATTCTGAATAACTCATTAAGGCCTTGCTAATCAAATTCAATGAGTGCAACATCAATGTTGTAACATCTATTCATTTCAAAAAAGATAAATCATGAGTATTGTAAAAGTACTTGAGGTGATGTCTAATTCCACCAAAAGCTGGGAAGATGCTGCACAAAATGCAGTAAACCATGCTGCTAAAACACTACACAACATCAGATCCGTTTGGGTTGCCGAACAAAGTGCAGTAGTTACAAATGACAAGATTACTGAATACAGGGTTACTGTAAAGTTGAGCTTCGAAATTGACATGATGGAGAAGGTGAAAGGAAAGGTGAGATAGGGTGGATACTGGGTACTTGATACTGGGTACTTGATACTTGATACTTGATGCTGGATTGGTCTTATCTAGTATCCAGAATCCAGTATCTAGCATCTAGTATATCAAGAACTCTTCTTCTTATGCTTCTTCACTTTAAAAGTATAATCTGCATTGAAGCCGATGATATTATATAATCTGTTATAGCTTTTTGAATAATCAGGTCTGTAGATGTAAAATGCATCTAGTTTCAAATCTTTTTTTACTTTGTATTTAAATCCAATTGTATTTCTAATATTGTCTACAAAATAACTACCGCCAAATTTCATGATAGGTTCAATTGAAGCGTAGGCTTCCCATTTTTTATTGATGGCATATTTTCCTTGGAATCTGGTTCTCCAATAACCGCTTTTATCAGTGGGCTTAGTGACATCATCAAATTCTTGCAGTTGATTTTGCAATTGAAATCTGAATGCCAGATTTAAGTGTTTTAACTTTTTTGAAATTTCAGTTCCAATAGTAAAGCGATTATAAACTCCTGCCCTCACAAGTGCAAGACGATAATCGCCCATAAATTCCAAATGTTTATTTAATTTTTTTGCGGCGCCGAGGGTAATATAAGAACCATTGTAATAACTCAAATTATCAATAAACCTAGCTTGGTAATTTAAATTAATCGACCATTTGCGAGGAAGATTGGTATTGAAAGAAGCACCATACCAACCCTGAAAATCAGTAGGATCAGCTTTGGTGGCCCCATGTTTTACAGCTTGGGCCATAACATAACCTCCTATGAAAGTTAATATTACAACAAGAAAAATATTTTTCTTCATGCGTTAATTTTTTTCAATGTAATAAACAGTAATCGCACAAGATTCTTTTATAAAATCAATATCATTAATCACGATTCTTTTTATATCCAAACCAGTTCTTTCTATAAGTTTTGCCATCAACTCGATGTGTTGTTCAGGTTTAATGAAATTAATATTGTCGTATTGAATGACTTTTGTTAATTCACGTTGTACGATAAAATTATTTTCAAGCAAATAGGTTAATAGCAATATGATAAAATCTATAGCTGCAATTTCAACCAAAGAACCTTTACTTACAGAAGTCAACAAACCAATGGCTATGCTTAAGAAAAGGTAAGTCATGTCTTTTGTAGAGATACCATCAGTTCGATAACGAAGAATTGAAAATACGGCAAACAATCCAAAAGCTGCGCCGGTAGTCATCTCCACTTTATTCAGCATGAAAGCCACAAAGAAAATGATGGTATTGAACAAAAAGAATGAAGAGATAAAATTACTTTTTCTGTATGTTCTGAAATATATAAATCTAATCAATAGCAACATAGCCAACAAATTTAAAACATATCTCAACATTAAAGGAAGGGTTACTACATCCCAGTGCCATAATTCATTTGGTTCCATCTGTATTCTTTTTTAAAATTTGATTATACGATTGATTAAACAAATTGTGACGAACAGGAATACCCAGTGCAATCATACCCATACAATATTTACTCATTCCTCCTTCTCTTATTGCTAATGACTTCATGATCTTTGAAAAATCAGTGCCGGAGTAAATTTCAGATTTAACTTCTGCTATCGCAATATGATAAAAAGCTATATTATTTTTTCCAGTAGCGAAATTAAGGTTTATATCAATAGTGACTTTTTCTTCATTTTTTTTATGAAGAAGGGTAATTCTTTTATAATTATTTTCAAGAGTTGGTATCAGTTTTTTATAATCCAAACTGATTTGAGATTGCAAAAAAAATGCAGCATTTTCTAAAGAAACAGCTTCCTGTCTGTACTTATTTGTATTTCCTTTTTTTGTTTTTTGCTTGACCTCAATAAATGACAATTGACTGTTCAAATAAACTCTTTTACGAATCTTATAACGTTCTGCCTTGCCATTGTGATGATGATAATAAAGTTGAAAATCTTTTGTATCAAAATAAAAGTTTTGATAATCAAAGATCAACCTGTCGTCAATTTTGAGAATATTATACCGATTTTGACAAGCCTCAAGAATGCTGTCTAACTGAGAAAGATGAAAATAATATTTAGCTTCAAATCTGTTTTTCATCAATAAATTGGTTGAATCCAATTCGTTTAACGAGAACGTTTGAAATGTCTGTAAAATACCTGAAAACATTTACCTAAATTAAGGAAACTTCCTAAGAGCGCAAATGTATTCGGCTATTTATTGAAAAAATCTACAGATCAGTCTTGCTTTCGGAAATTAATTTTACAACCAACCGACCTCGTAAATGGCTGTTTTACTTGATTTCCTTCTAATAATTCATCAACGGCATTGGCCACGTAATGTTCGATTACCAAATCAGGGTCAGCGCCATTATCATCGATGGCGCCATTGTATTTCACAACCCATGTGTCGTTTTCTTTCCAAATCACAAATGCCTGAGGTGTTCTTTCTGCTTTGTAATTTCTGGCAACTGATTGAACACTGTCGTACAAATAAGGGAAATTATATTTACCTGACTTGGCTTTTGCAACCATTTTACTATAACAATCTTCTTCGTACATAATCGTATCTGTTGAACTGATGGCGATCAATGGTACATTAAGAAGCGAGTATTTTTTACTCAATTGATTGAGTCGTTTAGGATACAATTTAGCAAATGGACAATGGTTGCATGTAAATACAATGATGTAACCTTTTGCATCAGGATAATTATTTAGACTAACCGTTTTACCGTCTGTATTTTTTAATGCAAAATCAAACTGAGCTGAAGCTGTAAAAAAAAAGGTTACTATAAATAATAGCGTAAATAATATTGGATATAATAACCTTTTTCTCATTGATGATTGATTAATTATCTTTTTACAAATTTTTTCGATGATACGTTTCCAGTAGCTCCATCCAAAATTTTAATGATATAATTTCCTTTAGCTAATTTAGAAATATTGATTCCATTAGTAAGATTTGGATTTGAGGCTTCATAAACTTTTCGTCCTATTTCATCATAGATAGAAACAAAACTTGCTTTTGATGAAGGATTGTAGAAACTAATCATCAACATATTTCCTGGATAAGGTGGTGGTATAAAAAATCCAAAACCAGTATTATTACTTGCCGCATCAACGTTCACAGAAATTGTACAAGTTTGACCACCAAATGAAATGGCAAAACTGGCTGTTCCTGTTGCAGTAGGAGTACCTGTAATGGTATACACAATATTTCCATTACCCGAAGCCAAAGTGCCGGCTTGCAATGTAGCCGTTAATCCTGTAACACCAGTTGATTGAACCGAAGTTCCTGAAGTGTAGGATACACCATTACCAGCTGTATAAGATATTGTGGCAGTGCCATTATAAGTTGTATTGATGAAAGGAGTGGCAGAAAAAATTACCGCAGTACAATTCAGATTGCCAACCCCAGGATTATTAGCATTAATAGTTATCGTGAATGTACAAGCTTGTCCTCCAAAGTCAACAGCAAAACTGGCAGTTCCTGATGATGTAGGTGTTCCTGTAATAGCAAATGTTAATGTACCATTACCAGTATTCAATGTTCCAGGCTGAAGCACGGCAGTAAGTCCTGTAACACCTGTTGACGAAACTGGAGGGCCCGGCATTGGATATAGTGCACCATTGCCTCCTGTATAAGGAACGGTTACATTTCCATTATAAGAAACATTGATGGTTCCCGGAGTTGATTGCGCAGCAGCACAATTCAACGAAGCAATTGAAGGCATTACGGGCCCGGCATTATTAATTGTAATGGTGAATGTACAAGATTGACCGCCAAAGCTAATGGCAAAACTTGCAGTACCTGCAGCGGTAGGTGTTCCGGAAATTTGATAAGAAAGATTGCCACCAACACCGAAAGTCAATGTGCCTGCTTGTAAAGTTGCTGTTAATCCTGTAACTCCTGTTGAGGCAATGGCAGTTCCTTGCGGATATGCAACTGCGTTACCTACAGTATAAGGTATAGATGCTACACCATTATAAGCCACATTTATAGTTCCAGGAGTTGCTTGTGCGTTAATACAATCCAAACTGCCTACAGTAGGACTTAATGGAACTACATTGCCAACTTCAAGATTGAATGAGCATGATTGTCCACCAAAAGAAATGGAGAAATTTGCAGTACCAGATGTTGTTGGCGTTCCGGTTATGTTGTAAGTTAAATTACCATTTCCGTTAGCTAAAGTCCCTGCTTGTAAAGTAGCTGTTAAACCTGTTACTCCAGTAGAAGAAACAGAGGTTCCCTGCGTATATGCAACACCGTTTCCTCCGTTATAAGGAATTGTAGCGGTACCATTATATGGATTATTCACCAATGCCAAAGCCGAAAAACTAACTGCCGAACAATTCAAGGAAGTGACCACCGGTGAAACAGCAGTACCGCCAGTATATTGAGTAACCGGTTCTGTTATTGCAGTCACTTTAGCTGCAGTTCTAACGCCATAAAAAGTAGGACCCACCACATAAGGATAAGCAGAATTCCATCTGGCATCTACCGTTGCAAAATAACAATAAGTACCTCCAGGATACTCAGGTGTTACACAAAATCTACCATTGTGTTCGTCCAGATAATCAGGTGTAGCTGCTGAAGTTGTATTGTATTGATAATCTTCTCTGAAATATCCCAAAGGATAGGTAGCACTTACTGGAGGACCTGCTGTAACAGTAGTTCCAGTGTAATAAGTCGTTCTCGTAGTAATGTTTCTTAACGTATAACTTGATTTCATTCTCACAATTCCTCCTGTACCATTTGCATTTTTATAGGCATAAGCTCCATAAATAGGAAAGCCATCATATGCAAAACCAATCAAAGGAGAATGTACATTGCTGTCTATTGCATACAAACCATCTGAAGAATAAATATTGCAAACCGTTGAGATGACATTCAAATCCAAATTGAATGCGCTTGGATTTTGATGATGATGATAATTACCCATGGCAGGATGTGCTTTTGAACAATCAAAACCTAAACGCTCGCCAACAACAGCATCTCTGTTCCAAACGCCATCGCCCATACATGGAGGCTGAATAGGACCTCCACACAAAGAATTGGTTGAATTTTTCCAAGACACTCCATCACGATAATCAAACAATGCCACACCATTGATAAATACGCCAATGTTTCCACCTGTTGTATTCGTTGGTGTTCCTGTATTTTGCGTAGGATTCAATGTAAATTTAAAAATCGCATTTTGATTGGTGGCTACTGATGGATTACCATCTAAAAAAGGTCCACTGATATAAGCAGGAATTCCTTTTGTTCTGATATACGCCCAAGTAGCCGAATAAAACACCTGTTGCACATTGGCTGAATCATTATCCTGAATGGGTGTAGGGTTACCACTTACATAATGTCGACCTTTAATCCCTGTTGTATTTCTTAACCAAGATGTTACTGCAGGACTTTGTGAAAAAGCTGTTCCAACTTGAAACAACAATACTAATAGAAATAATTTTTTAATCATAAAATTCAATTATTCAGGTTTTATTATTTTAATGTTTTTATAAATCCATTCAGGCTGGTCTGATACTTTTATAATATAGTTGCCTTCGTATAAAGTTTGTGTTTCAAAATAGACAATTGTACTTCCAGCAAACATTTGTTTTTCTTCATAAATCTTACCGGTACTATCTGTTAATAGTACAGTTCTGTCATCTCGATTCAAACCTTTCCACTGCAAAGCAATCAGTTCTTTTTGAAAATCCAACATGATGTTCATTTTATCTGTTGAGATCACTTTAATAGGTAACAAGGTATCTCTTACTTGTAACATCAATATGACATTATTGCTTTCATTTTTATTTTCAGCATGAGAAGGCTGCAATGCCATCGCAAATATAAAAATTCCAATAAAAGCAAACGACTTACCCATCATGATATATTATCCTTTTACAAATTTTTTGGTAATGACTTGTTTATTGGAGGCATTCATCACCTTCAACATGTAAACGCCTTTAGCTAGTCTTGATATGTCAATACCTCTTGATAAATCTGGTTGAGGCAACATCAATACAGTTCGTCCTAATGCATCATAAATCCAAACATAATAGGCTTGTACACCAGGATTCAAGATTACATTCAACATATCTTTAGCCGGATTTGGACGAATTTCAAAGCCAAACACTACATTGCTAGAAACATTATTAACAGGCAAACTAAAACCACAAGTCTGACCTCCAAATTCAAAATTAAAAACAGCATTTCCGCTTGATGCAGGCGTACCTGAAATCATATACATCAGACTTCCATTACCATTTGCCAATGTTCCAGGTATTAAAGTAGCTGTCAAACCAAGCACTCCACTTGATTGGATAATATTTCCTTGAGTATATGCCAAACCGTTCCCACCTGTGTAAGGCAATGAAAGTGTTGCACTGAAAGGTGTTCCCACATAAACACTTGATGAAGAGATGGAAATGTTTGAACACTCAATCGAATTAACCGATGGATTTGCAACTACAGGACAAGGATTTCCACTACCCACCAAATTTACCATTTGATTACACAAATAAGCATAATTGGTATTGTCAATAGATGTCATCGTTGTATTCAATAAATTATTCAACTCAGAAGGATCAAGTGTCAAATTATAAAAACGTTCACGACCATCATCAAAACGAATCAACTTATAATTCGCATTCTTCATTGTTTTTCCGTCTGATGAATCAGTTGTTGTTTTAAATATTTCAGCAAAAGCCCATGGCCTTATTGTAGTCGATTGATTTTTTATGATCGGCAATAAACTTTTACTGTCAACAGGTTTGTTGGTAGGTATCTGTGATTGCCAGTTGCCAAAACCATACAATTCCAATACCGTAGCAAAAATATCGGCTGCATTTACCAAAGCATCTGATACTCTTCCTGGATTCACAACCGATGGACCGGAAATGATCATAGGCACATGAATGCCGTATTCATATAAAGTTCCTTTAGCACGACTTGTATCTGCAATTTGAGCTACTCTTGCAATACTTCCGTTGTCTCCAATAAAAATAAAATCAGTACTATCAAATTTGTTTATAGCTCTTAACGAATCAAACAATCTACCAATCTCATGATCCATAGATTGAATCATGGCTTTGTAATAACTTTTTGGATTGTTGTTGATATCTGCAGGTGTTCCGCTCAAACTTGTATAGTTATGTAAACCAGCAGGAGGCAAATGTATCGGGTCGTGTGGTGCATTATAAGAAAGACAAACATAGAAAGGATTGGCAGCATGCGCTCTAATCCAAGAACTTGCATTATTTGTCTCTTCTGTTGTTGCGTATGTTGTCATTGTGCTTGATACGCCATCAGTTACTTTTGTCCAGTTGGTATAACCCGGCGTTAATGTACCAATGAAAGGCCCTTCAAATCTATCATAACCCATACGGTTAGGTGCAGTTAGGTTTATAGGAGCAGGTTGTTGCAAATGCCATTTTCCAATATGGGCTTTTGTCATATTTGGATTAAACCCTTTCAATAATTTCGGTATGGTAATTTCAGTTGTATCTAAAACACCCGAGCCTCCTGTTCCGCCGATAATCCCTCCTACCCCAGTTCTGAAACCATATCTACCCGTAATGATACTTGCTCTTGTGGCAGAACAAACCGGATCCGCAGTGGCATTGGTAAATCTGATACCATGATTCACTAGATATCTCAAATTGGGCACATCTACTGTATCCTGATGATTTTCATAAAACCCTAAATAATCAGTTCCCATATCATCTGCGATAATCACCATTACATTACGATTAGCTGAAGGAGGCGTAACAATATTATTTACTGTCAAACTTAATGTACATGACTGTCCACCAAAGCTCACTGCAAAATTGGCTGTGCCAGAGGTAGTAGGTGTTCCTGAAACTGTATACACCAAATTACCTGAACCACTCGCTAAAGTTCCCGATTGCAAAGTTGCCGTCAAGCCTGTAACGCCAGTTGATGAAATGGAAGTCCCCGACGTGTACGCCACTCCGTTACCACCTGTATATGGCAATGTTGCTGTGGCATTATAAATAGTGTTTGCAGTAGCTGTTGAAGAAAAAGTTGCAGTAGCACATGATAAAGTTGAAACTGCAGGTGATATAGCTGTACTTCCCACCACAAATTGTCCCATCATACCTTCATCTTCATGTAATGAAATATGACAATGATACATAAATGGATGAGTGTTGTCCGCATAATCATCAAACTTGGCGATGAACTTAACAGTTGTATGACTAGGAACAAAAACTACATCTTTCCAACCTGCTTGAGCAGCTTCTGGGGCAGCACCATTTACTGTAAGAATATTAAATTCCACATCATGAATATGAAACGGATGTCCAAAGTTTCCAGAATTAGTGATTTGCCAAATCTCAGTATTATCAAGTGGAACTGTATAGTCGTTATAATTGATGTTAAACAATCTATGATTTATGATAAATGTTGCTCCAGGAGTTCCGGCAACAGTCGTATCGCTTATGGTTAAATTACGAGTAATATTTGCATTGGCTGCAGGTATTGTGGATACTGTTGTTAACGCAGTTGGAATAGCCGTAATCGGATTGCTCGTTTGAGCACCAACATTCAAATGCAAAACATTAAAGTCTATCCTTGCCAAAGCATTAGCAAATGGACCGTTTGGAAATAAATCTCCTCCAGGTACTTGTTGTGACAACGTTGAGTTATAGGCTTTCAAATTAAAACTTGTTCCAGACTGCCCAGAACAATTGACTAATATTTCTATTCTTTCACCTGCGTTCAACTGATATCTTGTTAAAGACACAGGTGCATTTAATAAGCCTCCATCAGAAGTAATTACATAAAAGCTTCTGTTGTCACTGAATCCTAAATTATAAGAGCGTTCTATAGCTGCATTTAAAATTCTTAGTCTCACTACCTGAGCAGGTATCGTGTATTGTGGACTTAAAACGCCATTTACCATTGAACTATCTCCATAAGGAACTACACTAAATTGATTAGCTGTTGTAAAATCTCTGTCAGTCAAAACTAACGGTATGTCATCAACGCCGTATTTTCTAGGTAGTGGCAAAGCAGATTCAACAGCATCTCTTACAATAATCAAACCGCCAATTCCTTTGGTGATTTGATCTTGCGTCATCTCATGTAAATGTGGATGATACCAATATGTTGCAGCATTATTAGCTACTTTCCAATAGGGTTGCCATAAAGTTCCTGGAGGTATTACTTGATGCGGACCTCCATCCATTACAGCTGGCAAATGCATTCCATGCCAATGTAACGTGGTAGAATCATTTAGATAATTTCTCACATTCATGTGAACTGTATCCCCTTTATTGAAAAATAAAGTAGGTCCCCAGAATTTGTTGTTGATACCCGCTGTAATAGTTTGCTGTCCGGGTCTTATTTGAGAAAATGTATCCTTGATATTCAAATTGAAAGTCGTTCCACTTAATGTATCAGGTATCCACAATTGATTATACTGTGCTGAAATTTTTTGACTGGAAATTAAAAGCATTGTGATCACTAAAAATGCGATCAGCTTTTGATTTGTTTTTTTCATCAATTACGTTTGCTTTAAAAGATTTTTATTGTTTTTACTAGACAACTTTGTCATCTACGAAATTATTAGTAGTTCGAAACTAATTGTTTTTTTTTGAAAAATATTTTTTTATAGAATTATTTTATGAAAAAAGATGAAAAAAGAGTTCCGGCAACGTTTGTGAAAAAAAACAAACACCAATTATTGAGCATTTATCAGCTGTTTTGGAAAACTATGTTGTGGGTTAAATACAAATTTTTTGTCACTTAATGTCAATAAAAAAGCAATCAAATCCACTTTTTCAGAAGAAGATAAAACAATGTCTTTTATTAGTTCTTTAGAAATATCGGGATTCTTACTAATTGATGAAGTATAATGCCTTATCACTTCTGATAATTTTGTAAATCTTCCGTCATGCATGTAAGGAAATGAGTATTCAACATTTCTCAGACTGGGTACTTTAAAAAACAATGAATCTTTAGATCGATGAGTAACATTCATTCTTCCAAAATCATGTAATGAAGAATTTAAAGACAACCCATTATTCTTATAGCTATTATTCGTGAACAAAGGTTCCTGATGGCAAGCTGCGCAATTAGTCTTGAAAATTTTGTAGCCGTTGCTTTCTTGTTCCGTAAAATTTGCTTCGTGTCTTATTACACTATCGTATTTTGATTCGGCACTAATCAGCGAAACTTCAAATTGCGCCAATGATTTCAGAAATCTGTCTTTTGTAAGCAAACTGTCTCCGTATGCATTTGCACAAAGGGTTCTGTAATATTTTTTTTGGTTGAGTTTGGTTAACACATTTTCAATTCGCTCTCCCATTTCTAAAGGATTAGTCAATGGTGTTAATGCCTGTTCATTCAAATTATCGATAGAACCATCCCACATGAAATTAGATTGCCATGCCAAATTCATTAAAGCAGGCGCATTGCGAGTCCCGATGCTATCGAAAATGCCATGACTTAATTGATGATCGGTATGGGCAAAGGCATTATAAGGCGAATGACAAGAAGCACAAGAAGTGGAATTGTTTATCGACAATGAAGGATCGTAAAAAAGTGAACATCCTAATTCGATTTTTTCGTTGCTATACGGATTGGATTTAAAATCGTAAACTGGTTTAGGCCAGTCTTTGGGAACAGGAAATTCATTGTGATCTATTATTGCAAAAGCTGTTACAATAAAAAACAGACAAAGGAAAATGATATGTAATGGTTTTATGCTCATCTTATACTGAAACAAGAAGCCAAAATTTTTGAAAGATCAACAGCTACTTTTCCAGGAGACATAACATTATGATGAGTAACCACATTGAAATCAGAAAGAAATTTATGAAAATCAATGGCAATATTAATTGTCTCTGAATTTCCAACAGTTAAATCAATGGTATTATACGTATTATTCTCTGCTGAGTAACCTCCAAGATGATATTCAAATCTCTGCGATTCGCTTCTAATTGCAGTTGAGGTTCCTTCCATTTTAAAATTTACATACCCACTTTGCCAAGTCCAGTACATTCCTTTTAACGGATCCATATCTCCTTCCAAAGCGCCTGAGACATTGGTAACACTATCAATTCCTAAACCGAATTTTATCTTATTGAATTGAATATTTTTTTTGATGGTGAATTTAATATTCATATCATTTTCTGCATCCATTAAATGTGCAAGTTCATTGTCTTGCCATACCAATTGTTCATCTTTATAAAAACTCAAATGAGAAACATAGAATTTTAATTTTGTAACATTCAGTTTTTCATTAGATGAAATGATGTGTATTTCTTTATTGAGTACTATTATTTCACCATTCATTTCTGGAAAAAACGTAATGCTGACATTTCTTGCATCCTGTGAGATTGCAGAAAAACTCATTGTAGAGAATAAAAAAATTAAAATGATTCTATTCATAAATATTAATTCCCCGTTTTTTTCAACCTGTCTTTAAAAAGCTTTTCAAATTTCTCCAGTTTGGGTTGAATGACCATTTTGCAATAAGGCTTTTCCTGGTTTTGAGCATAATAATCCTGATGGTAATCTTCAGCTTTGTAGAAAACTTTAAATGGAACAATTTGTGTCACAACAGGATTGTCGTAAACTCTTCTATTGTTTAATTCATCAACAATAGATTTTGCAGTTTTGTATTGTTCGTTGTTGCTGTAAAAAATGACAGAACGATATTGCTCTCCTTCATCGGCTCCTTGTCTGTTCAAGGTTGTTGGGTCATGTACAGTAAAGAACACTCTAAGAATTTCATCCAATGAAGTTTTCTTATTGTCATAAACAATTTGAACAACTTCTGCATGACCGGTATTTCCCATGCAAACCTCGCGATAACTGGGATTAACCACATTGCCACCTGAAAAACCAGAAGCTACACTTACCACACCATCAAGCATTTCATATACCGCTTCCACACACCAATAACAACCGCCGCCTAAAGTGATGGTGTCGATGTTATTTTTCGATTTTTCAGCTTCAGCAACTGCAATTTGTTTTTGAAAACTCAAAGACGCTGAATTTACACAATAGCGCATACCCGTTGACGTTGGTCCATCATCAAATAGATGACCTAAATGACCACCACATTTTGCACATACAATTTCAGTGCGATGCATACCTAAAGAATTGTCTTCAATCTTTTTGATTTTCCCACCTTCAATCTCCTTGTCGAAACTTGGCCAGCCACAATGTGAATCGAATTTCATTTCATCAGTGAAAAGCTCATTGCCACAGCCCGCACATTTATAAACACCTTTATCTTTATTGTACAACAATTTGCCTGTGAAAGGTTTTTCTGTTTCCTTTTCTCTAAGTACACTATATTGTTTAGCTGATAAAACTTTTTTCCATTCATCAGGTGATTTAGTAACAACATCTTGTGTGGTTTTCGTTTGAGTTGCTTTTGGCTCATTTTTACTTTGTCCACATGCACTCAAACAAATCACAATTGACATGGCATAGATTAGAAAAGAAGAAGAAATTAATTTGTTCATGATTTTATTTTTTCAGCTGCAAAGATATAAATTGAACTAAGAATTATGATATCAATGCGGTGAAGTTAAAGTTAAAACTGAACCCAAAAAGTGATTGTTTAATTCCATCTACATTTTTCACAGACAATTATTCCTATTTCAAAAGCAAATCTTGTTGAATTAAACAATAATTTCGCGTTATAATTTTTTACAATTGTCATCAACCATTTATTTAGTCACGCCTCCATTTACTCAGCTGAATACGCCTTATCCGGCAACGGCTTATTTAAAAGGATTTCTTAATACAAAAAACATCAGTTCTTTTCAAAGTGATTTGGGCATTGAGGTGATACTTGAAATTTTTAGCAAAAAAGGACTTAAAAATATATTTTCTCTTTGTCCAAAGCCGGAGGATGAAAACTGGGATTCAGTTTCTGATAATGCCAAACGAATCATCGCACTTCAGGATGATTATTACAACACAATTGATAAAACCATATTATTTCTTCAAGGACATCAACCAACATTAGCACACCAGATTGCCAAAAGAAATT
>CANGEZ010000003.1 GCA_947452875.1 Chitinophagaceae bacterium | reverse complement strand
TTTTATTTGCAAGTCTTCTGCCATTGTAATTTGATTTATTGAGATAACAATTCGTTTATCAACGAGCTTTCATAACCCTTCTGCATCAAGTATTGTTGTATTTTTCTCTTTTTAATAAAAATATTTTTTTCTGATTTCAGTGTTTTTTCTTTCGCTGTATAAAGCTTCTGTAATTTTTGAACATATTCTTCCTCATCTATAATTTTCAACGCTTTTTTGATGCAATAATCACTTACCTGATGTTGCTTTAAGCCATATTTTATCTTGTTTTTCCCCCAATCTTTTGCCCTGAATTTTCCACCGGCATAAGCAATGGCATATCGTTCTTCATTTAGAAAATTCTCTTGTATTAATTTTGATAACAACTCTTCAACTTGATCTTTATAAAGTCCATAACTGTAAAGCTTTTCCTTCACTTCCTTGTGATTGCGCTCCTGATAAGCACAAAATTGACCGATTTTTTGAAGGGCTTTTTCCGGTCCTATGTTCAATGGTTGTGTCAAATGTTGAAAATTTGCTGTTGCGATGTTGAAATTAGGAAGAAATTATCTTCGTTTCATTAACGGCAATCTTTTATCTTTGACACTTATTAAATTTTAGTTATGAAGTTTATCGTATCATCCTCTGCACTGTTGAAACAATTGCAACAAATCAGTGGCGTAATCAATACCAACACGGTGTT
The DNA here is from genome assembly GCA_947452875.1 of Chitinophagaceae bacterium. Classification (GTDB taxonomy): domain Bacteria; phylum Bacteroidota; class Bacteroidia; order Chitinophagales; family Chitinophagaceae; genus Ferruginibacter. Next base: position 31,472 of record CANGEZ010000003.1, on the reverse strand, counting down.
GCCAATATTAGAAGATTTTCTATTTGAAATAGAAGCAAACAAGCTGACGGTTGTGGCTACCGACTTAGAAACTGTTATGAAAGTTCACATGTCTATTGAAGCCAAAGACAGCGGTAAAGTATGTATTCCTGCGAAAATATTGATGGATTCACTTAAAAATCTTGCCGATCAACCACTGACTTTCAATATCGACAAAAACTTTGGTATTGAAATTACCAGCGATAATGGGAAATACAAAGTAATGGGCGAAAATCCTGATAACTTCCCTAAAGAACCTCAGGCTGATGAAGCCAATGCTTTTACCATGAGCTCTTCTGCTTTGGTAACTGCCATCAACAAAACAATTTTTGCAGTAAGCAGCGATGATTTACGTCCGGCTATGACTGGCGTTTTCTTCGAATTGGATAAAAAAGGAATCACTTTTGTAGCTACCGATGCACATCGTTTGGTTCGCTTTACAAGAAATGATATACAATGTCCAAAGAAAGATTCTTTCATCGTTCCAAAAAAACCTTTGACTTTATTAAAAGGAGCACTTCCTGACAATGAAGATGAATTGACTGTTTCTTATAACGGCAGCCATCTTTTTATCACACACGGCAGTACTGAATTGGTATGTCGCCTTATCGACGCTCGTTTTCCTGATTATAAAGTGGTGATTCCAACCGATAATCCATACAAAATGATTATCAATAAAGGTGATTTCCAAAATGCTCTAAGAAGAGTTAGCGTATTCAGTAATAAAAGTACCAATCAGATTGCATTGGCAATAAGCGGTAATCGTCTTCAATTAACAGCACAGGATGTTGATTTCAGCAATGAAGGAAATGAAGGCATGGCTTGTCAGTATGATGGAGAAGATTTGCAAATTGCATTCAATGCAAAATTCCTTATTGAAATGTTGAATGGCGCAGATACAAGCGAAATTGTAATGGAATTAAGTACATCAACAAAAGCCGGTATCGTTAAACCAAGCGAGCAAAATCCTGATGAGGAATTGTTGATGCTGGTAATGCCACTGATGTTGAATAATTAATCACTGAAATATTTAAAAAGACAAAGCCGTTCTATTTAGAGCGGCTTTTTTAATGCGACATAAATTCAAAAGTAAAAATTTAAAATTTAAATAAGAAAATTCGAGCTATAAAATGTATCACATTTTCAATGATAAAATCATTAAAGTATACTGTTGAAGAAACTTCAGTGATAGTGAAGAAACATTAGTGAAAATATTTGGCTGTTCGAGTTGAGAACACGTAATATTGCGATATTGCAATATCGCAATATCGCAATATTACGACAGGAAAAAAAGCCATTCGAACTAACTAATTCCCTACCCAAAATTCTCTTTAATAAAAAAGCCGTCCCAAATTTGGAACGGCTTTCAATATATGAATTCATGCATTCGTGATTAAAAATCACTCACAAAATCACAACTTATTTATCTTCTTCACCAACGTCTGGCTACTTAATCTTACAGTCACAATATAAGTTCCGCTTGACAACTGACTAACCGGAATTTCCAAATTGTTCAATCCTGCAATAACACTCATTGATTTACTGATGATTCTTTTTCCAGATAAATCAGTAACCACAACAGTTGCAGTTTCATTTGCATCTGCTTCCAGACTAATTCTCATCAACTGGTTAACCGGATTAGGATTAATAGCCATTTCAGCGATTCCTGAATTTTTCACATTCTTGATTTCGCTGAATTTATAAGTGTTATCATTATCAATCATTCTGATGCGATAGTAGTTCACTGCTTTTATTGGAGCTACGTCTGTAAAGCGATAGTATTGATTAACGGTGCTGTTTCCTGTTGCTCTTACTTCACCCAATGAAGTGAAATTTTTACCGTCTGCACTTCTTTCGATGACAAATTTATTGGTATTAACTTCCAAACTTGTAGACCACTGAAGGTTATTTATTTTTCCATTTCTTACTGCATCAAAACTTAATAAAGAAACAGGAGCAATACCAGTGTAATTGATGTTGATATCATCTAATCCAAATGCGTTTCCGTATTGACTCACACCTTCAAAACCTAACTGAACAGTTTGACCGTTATAAGCAGAAATATCTACTATTTCTTCCTGCCAGTAAGGAGCTGCTGCACCCACATCAGCTCTCTGATAGCCTGGCAATAATCTTGTCCATGTTGCACCTTTATCAGTAGAAATGGTTAAATATAAACTATCTAAAGTGGTAGCATAAGTATTATCATGACTCATCCAGAAACTAACTGTTGTAACTGGAGCAGGATTAGGCGCCAATGGTGTTGGTAATTCGATGCAATTGCTGTACAATCTACTCACAAAGCCAACAGAGCTTGAACCGCTGTAACTATCAAAAAGATAATAAGTAGTGCCAGGAGCCCTTGGTGATAATGGAGCTGTTTGATCAATATTTGTGTAATCTCCAGTTTGTAACGTCCATAGTTGAGACGTACCAGAAACTTGTGCTACAAATGGAAACACTGGTAGTGTGGACTCTGCATCTTCAACAATAGGATAGGTATTTAATGTTGAAGCAGTAGTTGTAACAGAAACTAATGTATCATTAAATGTAGTACCGTCTCCAGCTAATGTGACATAAGCAGAGTCGATATTATCACCTGCATTATTAAGACTGATATTGCTAAAAGTAACAACTCCTACTGAACCTGAAGCAATAGAGGTCGCATTTGTTTGTACACCACTGAAACTATTTGGTCCGGAAATATTCAATGTAACAGAAGCCGCTCCTGCAGGAATAACATCAGTACCTGCATTATAAACTTGCACATCAATGTTTTGAGGATCACCATAACAAGAAACAGGAGGATTTACGATGTCAACAATACCTGCATCTAACGCATAAGTATGTATAAGTCTGATGGCTGGACGAGAAACTTTGGGTGTCAGTACAGTGGAGCCATTAGGAGCTGGATTGCCATTATAATAACGAGTTGTATTTAAAGTAGGATCAGTAATATTTCCTTCAGATTCTAAAAAATATGTTCCTGCATGGGCTAAGTTGTCTAGTCTTTCAATCAACACCTGTAAGTTGGTTCCTGGTGTTCTTACAAAAGGTGTACTCAAAGTAAAATACCTGAATCCTGTTGGACTAGCTGTAAAGCTGCTGTTGTAAACATTAGTGTAACCCGTTGTGGTGTAAGTTCCTGAAGAAAATGTTTCAGTACCAGCAGGTACATTTTTCATCCAAATTTTAAAACTGCTTACTGTTGTATTGGCTCCTTGTATGTATAAATAATAACCAATACGCTGTATAGCAGAGACTGCAGAAGTGAAATTACTTGAACCAATTTCTTCATCTGTATAAATAGATTCACTTACATGATATCTTTTATTGCCGATAACTGTAGAATCTGTCGTGTTTAGATTGTACAAAATACTTACCGTTTGTGCATTTGAAGCAATAAAGGCAAATAATAATAAAGCGAGAACGTAGATTTTTTTCATGTGCGTATTTTAATATTTAAGTAGTATTCAAAGACATGCCTTTATATACTCATCCCCTTTTGTTATCTCAATTTTGATTCAGAAAAAGTTGGAATAAAAAAGCAAATCATTTAGTTTTCAAATGTAAATGAAGATTTGCATTAAACGTGAAATATGTATTGATTTTTAAAAAACGGATTATACTAGAAGTTTCGGATTATCATCAATAATTTTGCGAAATACAATTGAAAAAACATGAAGAAAATTGCCATGATACCGGGGCGATATGCTGCTACTAGATTTCCATTCAAACTGATGCAGCCTCTTGGTAATAAAACTGTTATCCGACACACTTATGATAATACGATTGCAACAGGCTTGTTTGATGAAGTCTTTGTAATCACTGACAGCGATATTATTTTCAATGAGATTACTAATAATGGCGGCAAAGCGATCATGAGTATCAAGTCTCATGAAAGTGGCAGCGACAGAATTGCGGAAGCGGTTGAAAATATGGATGTAGATATTGTTTTAAACGTTCAGGGTGATGAACCTTTTATTGATAAATCGTCATTAGCAAAATTATTGGACGCTTTTGATGATGAGAAAATTCAGGTGGTTTCTGTAATGAAACCCTTTACTGATCTATCTCTTGTGAGCAATACGAATTTTGTAAAAGTAGTGGTAGATAAAAACATGGAATCGCTTTTATTCAGCAGAAGTGTCATTCCATTTCACCGCGACAAAGAAATACAACCCACCTATTATGAACACATCGGCGTCTATGCGTTCAGGAAAGCAGCTTTACTTCAATTCACCAAATGGGAAATGACACCACTTGAATCTGTAGAAAAAATTGAATGTCTGCGCTATCTTGAAAATGGCATCAAATTAAAAATGGTAATCACTGATCATGCGGGCGTGAAAATAGATGTGCCGGAAGATTTGGAGAAGGCGGAGAAGTATCTGTTAGGTGGAGGATAAAAGTGGTTCAAAATGTTTAAAAGGTTCAATTGGTTCAATTAGTTCTTAGCGTAAATGAAACACTTTGAATTTTTGAAATGATTTTTTAGAAAAAAATTTCGATTGCCCCCCTCTCACTCGGGAGAGGGGTTGCCTGCCTGCCGGTAGGCAGGGGGGTGAGGTCATGAAACATTTTGAACCTATTGAACATTTGAAACTTCTTAGAAAAACTTCACCAACCTCTCCACAGCTGCTTCCAAAGTCTCTTCTTTTTTGGCAAAACAAAAACGCAACACTTTGTTATCTACAGGAGTTTTATAAAAAGCAGAAACAGGAATAGTGGCAACACCAGCCTCTTGTGTTAGACGAATAGCCAAATCATTTTCACTCTCATTGCTAAAACCACTGTAATCATACAACTGAAAATAACTGCCAAATGAAGGCAATGGTTTGAATGGTGTTTGTGCCATCAATGATTTGAAATAATCTCTTTTCTTTTGTAAAAAAGAACCTAGTTCTCTGTATTGATTTTTATCTTTTAAAAATTCAGCCAATGCAAATTGTACAGGACTATTGCAAGTAAAACAATTGAACTGATGCACTTTTCTAAATTCTTTCATCATCGATTCTGGTGCAATACAATAACCCATTTTCCAACCGGTGCAATGGTATACTTTTCCAAATGAAAAACAAACAAAACTTCTTGCTTTTAAATCAGGATAACGAAGAATAGATAAATGTTCTTTATTGTCAAAAATTAAATGTTCATACACTTCATCGCTAATGATGAAAATATTCGTGCCTTCAACAATACTTCTTAATTGTGCTATATCCTCTTGCGTGAGCACACTGCCTGTTGGATTGTGAGGCGTATTGATGATGATAGCCTTTGTTTTGCTGTTGACTTTTGATTTCACCAATTCCCAATTGATTGAATAATCAGGAAATTCAAGAGGAATGCGAATTGCAACACCACCATTTATTTCTATATTCGGAATGTAAGAATCATAAGCCGGTTCAAATAAAATCACTTCGTCGCCGGGTTGTAAAATTGAAGTGAATGCCGTATATATAGCATAAGTTCCGCCAGGGGTAAGTGTTATCTCTGTTTCCGGATTGACATGGGTATTGTAGTCTTCATTTACTTTTTCGGCTAAGCGTTCCCGTAATGCAGGTAAGCCGCACATGTGTACGTACTGGTTATACCCTGATTGCATGGTTTCATTTACAAGCGAAGTCAGTTTGGGATTCATGGGAAAATCAGGAAACCCTTGTCCAAGGTTAATGGCATTGTGCTTTACCGCCAATGCACTCATCACTGTAAATATCGTAGTGCCAACTTGTGGAAGTTTGCTTTGAATGTCAGGTGTCAAAAAGAAAAATTTGAAAGTGAACTAATAATAATTAAATGAATTTCTCGCCTTTATTTCTTTTCACTTCAGCTACATATTCTTTAATCTCTTGTTCTTTGTCTTTTTTACAAATGAGTAACACATCTTTAGTGTCTACTACAATAAAATCTTCGAGTCCTTGTAATAAAACTAATTTCTTGTTATCAGCATGAACCATGTTTTTGGTGGCATCGATAATCATCACATTGTTGCCGGCTACAGCATTATCCAGATAATCTTTCTCCAGATTCTCATAAGCACTAGCCCAGGTTCCAAGGTCGCTCCAGCCAAATGAAGATGGAATAACATATACATTATCCGCCTTTTCCATGATACCATAATCAATGGAAACATTTACACATTGAGGATAGATTCTTTCAATGGCTTCTGTTTCTTTTTCGGTATTGAAATTTTCTTTTTCGGCATCAAACATTTCATGCAACTCAGGCAATAATGTTTCAAATGCTTTTACGATATTTTTTATTTGCCAAACGAAAATGCCGGCGTTCCATAAGAAATCTCCACTGGCAACAAATGTTTTTGCTAAATCACGATCAGGTTTTTCGGTAAATGTTTTTACTTTATAAACATTATTGCTCACAGCCATTTGCTCAAACTGGATATAGCCATAACCCGTGTTAGGGTTGGTTGGCTTAATGCCCAAAGTCAATAAGGCTTTGATGTTTGAAGTGAATGTCAAAGCACTCAAACAAATGCTCTCAAAAGAATCATTGTCTGTAATGATATGATCAGCTGGAGCACAAATCAAATTAGCCTCGGGATTAAGCTGCGCCAATTTGTAAGAAATATATGCAATACAAGGCGCTGTGTTTTTTCTTGATGGCTCACATAAAATATTCGCAGGATCAATTTCTGTTAATTGCTCTTGAACAATCTCTTTGTAATGTTCAGAAGTAACTACATAAATATTTTCCTTTGGAATAAACCTGGCAAAACGATTAAAGGTTGATTGAATCAATGTACTGCCTGTATTCAAAATATCTAAAAACTGCTTTGGATAATTAGTTCTGCTCATTGGCCAAAAACGACTTCCAATTCCACCTGCCATTATAGCTACGTAATGATTCTTGTTCATAAAAAACTGATTCGATTTTTTTTAAATAATTCCCTCTCTCAACAATTCTTGTATATGTATAACACCAACAAATTTTTCACTATCGGTTACGAGTAACTGATTGATGTTGTTATTTCTCATTAGTTCAAGTGCTTCAGCCGCTAACGCATCTTGGTTGATTTGTTTGGGGTTAACACTCATGATGTCTTTTGTTTTCAAGGAAGAAAATTCATCATATTTTTCGAGCATTCTTCTGATGTCGCCATCGGTTACAATGCCACAGATAGTTTCATTTTCATCCAATACTGCCGCTGCACCCAATCTGCTTTTTGTGATTTGCAAAATGGCTTGCTTTACATTGTTTTCAGGTGTTACAAAAGGACGTTGCGAAGTCATCACATCAGACACTCGTAAATATAATTTTTTTCCCAAAGCTCCACCGGGATGGAATCTGGCAAAATCTGAACTGTTGAATCCTTTTAATTCCATCAAACAAACTGCTAGCGCATCTCCCATCACCATTTGCGCAGTTGTGCTGGTAGTAGGCGCCAAGTTGTTTGGACAAGCCTCATGCAAAACAGTAGTGTTTAATAATATATCGCAATTGGTCGCTAAAAAAGAGGAAGTATTTCCAGCCATGCCAATAACTAAATTGCTTAAGCCTTTCACCAATGGGATCAATACTTTAATTTCCGGACTGTTGCCGCTTTTGCTGATGATCATCACAATGTCATCTTGCTGAATCATTCCTAAATCTCCATGAATGGCATCCGCTGCATGCATATATAAAGAAGGCGTACCGGTACTGTTTAGTGTCGCAACGATTTTTTGAGCGATGATGGCGCTTTTACCGATACCGCTCACTACAAAACGACCTTTGTTGACTGCAATTTTTTCAACAGCTTTCACAAAATCATCGTTGATAAAAGGAGCCAACTGACTAATCGCCTCCGATTGAATTTGCAAGGTTCTTAATGCTGCAGGTATAATTGTAGTTGTATTCATTAATTTGAGCCGCAAACCTACTTCAATTAATGGAAAATGCAAAGTGGAATTGATTTCGCTCTATTTCTTTTATAAACAATGAGTTAGCTAATTTTTCATGAAGCCTCTCGTTGCAAGAAAATGATTGTTATTTTAAAAACCAATGCACATTTACTTAGAATATCTGTTATTATGGTGTTGTAAGGGTTGCTTTTACAAGGTTTTTAAGTTAACTTCGTTGCCCTTCAAAAAAATATAAAATGCTATTTTTTTGATTGTTTATCCAGTGTAATAGGTGAAAAATAATTATGGCTACCACAAAAAATAAAGTTTCGAAAGCATCGGTTGAAAAAAAACAGAATCACATCGAAACTGATATATTAACAGCACAACTTCAACAACATTTTGGTTTCGATAGTTTTAAAGGACCACAAGAAGCTATTATCAATTCAATTTTGTCGGGCACTGATACTTTTGTGATCATGCCTACAGGAGGCGGAAAAAGCTTATGTTATCAACTTCCAGCTATGATGAGTGAAGGTGTTGCTATCATCGTTTCTCCACTAATTGCTTTGATGAAAAACCAGGTTGATTTGGTGAGAAGCTACAGTAGCAAAGACAATGTGGCCCATTTTTTAAACAGCACTTTAAATAAAGGACAACAAAAAACTGTTAAGGACGATTTGACATCAGGCAAAACAAAAATGCTCTATGTCGCTCCAGAAACCTTAACCAAAGAAGACAATATCAATTTTTTCAAATCCATCAAAGTTTCATTTTTTGCCGTAGATGAAGCGCATTGTATTTCAGAATGGGGTCATGATTTTCGTCCCGAGTATCGTCGTTTAAAAGAAATGATGGAACTGATCAATACTGACGCTCCCATCATCGCACTAACGGCTACGGCTACACCAAAAGTACAAAGTGATATTGTGAAAAATCTTGGTCTTAGAACGCCACAGATTTTTATGTCGTCATTTAACAGGCCTAATTTGTATTATGAAATACAGCCTAAAGTAAATGTTGACCAAACCAATAAAAGCATTGTTCGTTTCATACAACAACATAAAAACAAAAGCGGTATCATTTATACATTGAACCGCAAGACAACCGAAGATTTAGCTAATATGCTCATGGCGAATGGCATTAAAGCCGTTGCCTATCATGCAGGGTTAGACGCTAAATTAAGAGCGAAAAGACAAGACGAATTTTTGAACGAAGAAGTAGATGTAATCGTTGCCACCATTGCGTTTGGCATGGGCATCGACAAACCGGATGTGCGTTTTGTGATTCATTATAACATCCCAAAGTCGATTGAAAATTATTATCAGGAAACAGGTCGCGCAGGAAGAGATGGCATGGAAGGAAAATGTATTCTTTATTACTCACATAAAGATATCGCTAAGCTTGAACACCTGATGAAAGACAAACCGCTTAGTGAAAGAGAAGTTGGTGCTCAATTGATTAACGAAACACTCTCCTACGCTGAAAGCAGCATATGCAGAAGAAAAACCTTGTTGTTTTATTTTGGAGAAGAGTTTGACGATAGTAAAAGCTGTGGTCAGTGCGACAATTGTCTGAATCCAAAAGAAAAAATAGAAGCGAAAAAAGAAGCTGTTGATGTTTTAAAAACCATCAAAGCTCTTGGTGAACATTTCACTATAGAATATCTCATCAACATCATCACCGGTAAAGCCACAAAGCAAGTGCAGATGTATCGTCATGATGCGCTCGATGTATTTGCCATCGGCAACGACAAAGAAGCTCATTTCTGGAATAGTCTAACCCGACAAATGTTACTTCATGGTTTGCTGGAAAAAGATATCGTTGAATATGGCGTTCTCAAACTCACCAAAAAAGGAATTGCCTTTTCAAAAAAACCAACTTCATTTACTATTGCCTTAAACAATCTTTTTGAAGAAGCCAATGCAGATGAAGATGAAACGGTTACTTCCATTGCAGAATCAGGCGCAACAGACGAAAAATTGCTCGCCAATCTTAAAGATTTGCGCAAACGTGTCGCCAAAGAAAAAAACCTTCCGCCTTTCGTTATTTTCCTGGAAAGTTCGCTTGAAGATATGGCTACGATGTATCCGACTTCCATGACGGAATTAGAAAAAATCAGCGGTGTAAGTAAGGGAAAAGCACTTCGTTATGGCAAGCCTTTCATTGATATGATTGCTGCTTATGTGGAAGAAAACGACATCATCAAACCAGATGATTTTGTGATGAAAAGCGTGCTGAACAGAAACAACAACAAAATCTTCATCATACAAAACGTCGACAAGAAAATTCCTTTGGAAACTATTGCCAAAAACAAAGACCTGCGTATTGATGAACTGTTGGAGCAAATGGAAACCATCGTTGCCAGTGGCACCAAATTGAATCTCAACTACGCCATCGACGAAATGGTAGACGAATACGAACAAGAAGAAATCATCGACTATTTTAAAGGTTGTGATACCTCCTCATTACAAATCGCACAAGAAGAATTAGCCGACAGTAATTTCAATTGGGAGCAATTGAAAATTATGCGTATTAAATTCTTGTGCGAATACGGAAACTAGTAATGTTCTAATTTATTTTCTTGTATTTCGACAAAGATTTTCCATTTGATTCTTTTATTAAAAGAAAAATCCCTTATTTTTGCCCTCCCGAAAGGGAAAAGGTGCGGTAGCTCAGTTGGTAGAGCAATGGACTGAAAATCCATGTGTCGCCGGTTCAACCCCGGCCCACACCACCAGAAGGCCTGCAAAAACGTGCAAATAGCTGTTTTTCAGGCCTTTTTACATTTTTAAAATGCATATACGTGCATAAGTCGCCTCAATGTTGCACCAATTTGGCAACATACCCGCAACAGAAAATCACGTAACTCACACTTCTTCTTTCTCGTTTTTTACGCATTGAATTGCTTCGTTTTGCACCAAAATCGAAACAAAAATTAATGCAATTTTAAACCCATTTTAAACCTTAAATTTTAGAAAAATGAGAAAAAACAATTTAATGGAATCAGCTGAGTTCAGCATTCATTTCCATCTTAGAAGAACATTTGCCTATGAAAATGGAGAACACCCTATTGTAATGAGGGTTAACTATCACAAAATCAGAAAAGATATCGTAACAGGTCTTTCCTGCCATGCTGATTACTGGATCTCGGAGAAAAACATGGTTGACCCAGTTAATGATGAGGCCATCGCTGTCAATGAAGAACTGGTACTCATCAGAGAAAAATCCAAAGAGCGGTACCGTGAACTAAAGGAAAGTAAAAAGCCATTTAGTGTCAACGAGCTTATCGATTGTATCAAAGGGAAAGAACCAGCGCCCCAGTCCGTGATGGAATACATGGATATAAAAATAAAAGAGCTGGAAGAGTCCGTTGATATTGATATGCGGGGCACTACTTTTTATAAGTACAAAAGAGTTAAACGATATCTTGAAGAGTTTCTGATGAACAGTAGGAATTTTAAAAACTATCCCGTTAGTGGAATTGATGTAGATTTCATCAACAAATTCAGCAACTTTCTGCGTAAAGAAAAACAGAACGGTCAAAACTCGGTTACCGCTTTATTAAGTGTTCTTAGATCAGTTTTAAAACTAGCTATTGAAAGTGGTGTCATCCAAAAGAACCCTTTTGATTCGGTTCATTTTAAAAGAAAGCCAGTAAACAGAGAATATCTTTCCATAGAAGAATTAGATCAATTGCAGCGGCTATCCGATTTGAAGCCAGATTTAGAATTGGCCCGTGATTTATTTTTATTTGCCTGCTACACTGGACTGGCTTATTCGGATATCACAGAACTCAAAAAAGGGCATATCAACATCGACCAAGACGGAAGTAAGTTTATTCATAAAGCTCGTTACAAAACGGATATCATGAGTTTGATTCCGCTCTTACCAACCGCTGAAAAAATCCTACTGAAATATTCCATAGATGCTGACTTTAGAAATTTCCGCTGGAAGGTTCCCTACAACTCTAAACTTAATGGCAAGTTGAAAGAAATAGCATTGCTGGCGAATATTGATAAGAAAATATTTATGCACTTGGGTCGTCACACTTTTGCTACTACTATAACTTTAAGCAATGGGATTTCTCTTGAAACCGTGAGTAAGATGCTCGGTCATAGTACCATAAAACATACTCAGGCTTATGCGAAAATTACGGGCTCGAAAGTGAAGAATGAGATGAGTAAGATTATGGGGATATATCAGTAATGTTTAAAACATACACGGATATTAATTGCTGCATTACTTATACGTAATGAGATAGGAAATTTATTACATTTGAGTAAAGAGTAAAAGTGACGTTTCCGTGGTTAATTGAACATTCTAGACCAACTCGACAGAATGTGGATTTTAGAATACAGTAAAGGTTCAACAACAAATAATAAGAATTCACAATGAACAAAATAATAAAAACCATCTTAGTGATATTCATGCATCTTCAGCTTTCAGTAGCCGTGTATGCACAAAAGGATATAACTCAGTTCTTAGGCTTACCTATTGATGGATATAAACCTGAAATGATAAAGAAATTAAAAGAAAAAGGATTTGTTACTAATCCTTCCGATAAAGAAGCATTAGTAGGTGAATTTAATGGAACAAAAGTGAATTTATACATTGCTACAAATAACAATAAAGTATACAGAATTATGATTTCTGATGCCAACATGATAGATGAGGGCGATGTTAAAATAAGATTCAATAACCTCTTAAATCAATTTCATAATAACAAAAAATATATATCAGCATCATTGTTTGATTCTTCCTACACAATTTCGGAAGATGAAGATATTTCATATGAAATGAAAGTAAATACTAAGCGTTATGAAGCAGCCTTTTACCAACTGCCAACAAAAGAAATAGATTCAACGATTATGAAAAAAGAGTTTAGTGATTATCTTTTAAAGAAATATACCCAAGAGCAAATCTCAAATCCCACAGAAGAAATCAAAAACAATATAATAAAGGAAGGGCTTTCTTACATGCTAGATAGATTTTCAAAGAAAGTTGTTTGGTTCATGATTAGTGAACTATATGGGAAGTATTATATCACTATGTTTTACGACAATGAATACAATAGATCAAATGGAGAAGATCTATAAAACAGGCAATCGTCTAAAATTGATATTGCCATTATTGAAGCTTGTCTGTTATAGAGACAATTCGAAACACAAAGTCTGATATAAAATAAATAAATAAAATCTCTACACATTTTATTGTCTACTGCGGCAAAAAATCTCCATATTCACCGCATATATGCGGTGAATAATTCGTATATTCACCGCATTTTAGTCCCAATCATGGCAAAATACATCTATCAAAATAAAAACTGGACTGATTTTACTTGGGACGACAGAGCCATCAATGCCGTTTTTGGTGAGGTACGCTCAATGCAGGGAAAACTTATGGGACAAATGAACACTATGGGGTTTTCAGACAAAGTAGAAGCCACACTAAGTACATTAACCCTGGATGTTGTAAAATCAAGTGAGATTGAGGGCGAATTGCTCAATTATAATCAAGTGCGTTCTTCTATTGCCAGACGTTTGGGAATCAACACTGCAGGATTAGTTCCAAGCAACCGACATATCGAAGGTGTTGTAGAAATGATGCTTGATGCCACCCAACGATATGATTTGCCATTAACCGAAAAAAGATTATTGGGATGGCATGCAGCTTTGTTTCCAATAGGCTTTAGCGGACCTTATGAAATTGAAGTAGGTAAATATCGAACAGGTGAAATGCAAGTGGTTTCCGGAGCAATGGGAAAAGAAAAAGTGCATTACGAAGCCATCAAACCGAAGTTTGTAAAAAAAGAGATGGATTCATTTTTGGATTGGTTCAACCGAGATGAAAAACTGGATGCTGTTTTAAAAGCTGCTATTGCCCATTTTTGGTTTATCATCATTCATCCTTTTGATGATGGTAATGGCAGAGTTGGTAGAGCTATTGCAGACATGTTGCTTTCTCGTGCCGAAAAAAGCGGCGAACGTTTTTATAGTATGTCGAGTCAGATTCTAATTGAACGAAAACGCTATTACGAAGTATTACAAAAAGTACAGCACAGTTCAGGCGATATTACAGAATGGCTCGAATGGTTTTTGAATTGTCTGAAAAATGCAATGTTGTCAACCGAAAATACCACACACAAAATTTTACGCAAAGCTGAATTTTGGAGACTTCACGAACATGTTTCTATTAATGAACGCCAGCGATTAATGCTCAACAAACTCTTTGAAGATTTTGAGGGAAAATTACAAACTTCAAAATGGGCAAAAATCACAAAGACCTCCAATGATACTGCTTTGCGTGATATAAAAGATCTCGTGGAAAAAGGAATGCTGAAGCAGACTGAGGAAAGCGGAAGAAATGCTAGTTATCTGTTGACATAAATAATCAAAACACATAGATTTCATGTGCTTAATCGTATAATTCTCGTGGGAACACGCAAAATATCGTGTTTATGAGTTCCTGTATATGAGCACGAGAATTCACGAAATTTCGATACGGGAATATTCGTGGGACTTACGGAATATCGCGAGTATTTTCGTGCTTTTTTATTTGATGGCGATGCTAATACCACATCCCAATAACCATTTCCATCATCCATCACATCTATGCGGTCAATTGATGCAATGTCGGTTTTGTTTAAGATTAATTTTTATGCATACCCTTCAGGGATGGGTTTCAGAATCAAAGTACATTGTTTGGTTACCTGCAAAAATTATTAGAAAAAAATATCTACATAATCCACCAGCTCGCCACCCTCACAATTTTCCATTTCCTGCAATCGCCAGTACTTGCTACCTGGCTTGGACAAGAAAGTGTAGGTTCCGTTTTTTGTACAAGCAACACCATTATTATTACCCGAGGTTCTGGTAACGATTTCACCTATGAAACACAATTTGCCTTTTGTTAGGGGAATCAAAAATCCATCAATCGTCACATAATTTCCTTTATCATCTTTTTGTAAACCTTTGATGCTGTATTTTTTTGTGTTTATTTTTTTGATGTTGACGCTGCCAAATTTTTTCCAGCTGATCCAATGCAGAGAAAACAGATGTTTGCCCTCACGTGGGTATAATGGTGCGTATTGTTTTTGTTTATGATTGGCGTAATACTCACGATTCGTTTCTTCGATTCGTTTTTGTTGTATCGACACTTCACGTTCTACGCTATCAATTATCGGCTTGAATGCCTCATTCTTTTCGTCACGAAAATCAATACTGTCTTGTTGGGTAGGCAAATGATCGTATTTCTTCTCATAACTATAATAATTTCCGTTTATGTCATAAGTTGGTAAACTACTTAATATGAAACTGTCTTTAACTGGTTCTACATGTTGTGCTTGGGTAAAGCAATGACATAACATGGAAATTGAAATAAGGAGGATTCTGCACATAATAATTAGTTTAAGACAAGATAGGGAGCTACGATGTAAAGGATTTACAAAGGATTGATAAATTAAATGTTAACGGATGTTAAACTTATTTGATTGAAAGAATTGAGTATGTATCTCAAAGTTGATGCAAATTACACCTGCCATTGGCATTGGTTGTCATTTTTTTGCAACGGGCTCCTTTTTTAGTTGTACCTGAACATTGTACAGATGTCGATTTGTTTTTTGCAACCATAGCTGTTGAAGTTTGAGATTTTTCATGACCCCAATTCCAGGCGTTTAGATCAAAATGCGATTCAAGTAATTTTTCTTCATCTTTTGTCAGTGAAGGAAAAAAATTAATGCCTGTATTTTTCTCCACCTCATCAATACTCATGGCATACACTTGAATACTATTGTGTGATTCCTGGTTTTGCAACATGAAACCGATTCCTTTTTTTACCGGATTGCGGTAATCAAGAATTACTTTGTAATAATATGCAGGAATGGCAACTTGATTGTGTCCGATGACCGAAAGGCCTGGTTGTAAAACTGGACCTGTAACCACATATACAGCACCGCTAGTTACCGCATTGGTTCTTACAAATTCTTCAATCGTTTCCCAGATACCGCGATTGAATGCAGCCACCTGTGGCGACATGTTGCTGAAATAAAAAGATTCGGCACAGGATTCGGCAGACCATTCCATATCGCCTGCCGGCGCGAGATGTCCTTTGTCGTAGCCACTGCCCATGTAATCGGCATTATCAGCAGAACCAGTTGATATTTTGGGATCGGTAAGAAAGCGATTGGTACGCTCATAACGTTTTACAGTTTCATCTGCAGTAATTTCGTATGCCACCCAAATTGCTTGTTCGTATGTTTCATTGTATACCAATGAGAACCCTGCATGACGAATCACTTGTTCCCCTTTCTTTAATTCAGGAATTTCAAAATCAACGTTGCTATGATGTTGAGCAAAAGAAGTAAAGGCCAGCCACAACAAAAATAATAGTGTAATTGATTTACGCATTTTGATGAATTAGAATGATATTACTTTTTATACAACGCCACTAGTTCTTCTGCTCTTTTTTGAACTTTGTCTATCAGCTCTTGTGGTGCAATCACTTTCACATTCTCCGCATAACTTAAAATTGTGCCCTCTAATTCAGGTGTGAGATAACACTCAATTTCAAGATGAAGGTTTTCATCATGAGATATTATTTTCTGAGTAGAATGTAAGGGCTTGGTAAGCATGTAACCAGCAACTGAATTGTCAAATTGCAACTCCACTTTAAAGGGTTTAGAATCATTGTACACGGTTGCACCAAAACCATATTTAAAAAAATCTTTGGCATCAAAGTCAGCAGAATGATAACCACCTTTCATTAGTTCCATATTCACCACACGATCAAGCGCAAGTGTAGTTATACCTTCTGAACGTTCAGAATATCCTGTTATATACCATCGATTCCTATATTCGCGAATGATGTAAGCGCTGAAAATATGTTGCTTTACTTCATCACTATTGAATTTTCTGTAATCGATATGTAATGGCAATTTGTTGATGATACTTTCGTAAGCCATTTCTATCCAACGTAAACCGGTATCGGATATGGGTTGTTCAATTTCTATGATTTGTCTCTGCTCATATCCAGGAATCTGCGAAATTCTGAACCCGCTGATTAGTTTATCAATCACCGACTCAAATTGATTAAAATAACCTGAGTATTTGATTTGCTTGAGAATTGAAGTAGACAAATCCAGCACACGAATTTCGTCATGTGTTAGTGGAAAGCTATTGATGGAAAAATCAGGTTCAGTATAATAATAACCACCATGAATTTTATGATTTTCAATAGGCGCGTTGTAAATATCTTTCATCGCTCTGATATCTTTGTTGATTTGCGAGTCGGACAAAGATTCAAGTCCGGCGCCTTCCATAATCATTTCCTTAAGCATCTGTAGCGTGGGATATTTGCGCATTGAATTTCTCAAGCATCCATCAATAATTCTATAACGAAAAACTGCATTTTTATTTACAGGCATAATGATTTGGTTTTAAATTGAGAATTAGCAATTTATAAAATATTATTTATAAAGCTTTTATGTATTATATAGACTTTAGGATTATAATAGAAATCGATGAATTTTATTTACTTATCAATAACACAAATACCAGCGATTCTTCAAATCTTACATTTCTGTTGTCTAACGAATGTGTTTTTAAAATCAGTTCACATCTTTTTCTTAACTCCGAATTTTCGGATAGAAATTTAAACCTAGGTTTGGTTTCATGTTGAAAATTCACTTCATCAAACCAGTATCTCATTACAAACTCTCTCCTTCTTTTCGATGAATCGATTACATATTCTTCACTAACATCGTACGACTTGATTAAGTCGATTTTTTGGATTTTTTCTTTACTCATAATTGTAGTTTTAAATTGTTTAAATAATTATTTATAAAGTCTCATCACTGAGAATGAAAACTTTATCCATAAGTCAAAGAACTATTTTACCACCTCGATACCTTTGTGTCGATTTTCAGTTTCTGTACATCAAAGACATACTTCTCCTGATACAACCCTAAAGTTGTTTGGCGATAAAATTTGATTAAAGAATGAAAACTAGAAGACGAGAGTGTAATTGTAAATCATGGGTTAAAAGTAGAAATTGGGATTGTAAAGTATTTACAATGGAGGAAGAAATATTTATTTGATGCTCTTTATCAAATCCTTTAATTCTTTTTCGGAAATATTTTCAGTTTCGGATTTGTCAAAAATTGATAAAAGATAAACGTAAGTTTCGTTTTCTGAAACTTTTTCCGTCTTAATTAAAAGGTTAGATTCAACTAATGTAATTACTCTAGCTCCACCACTTTTACCTTTTTGTTTAGAAGAAATTTTAAGCCTTATTTTGTAAGCATTATTACCTAATGAAATACCAATATGGGGATTTTGAATCAACTCTTTCTCTAACATTAATAAATCTTTCTTTAGAGAAATGTATTTCTTGAGTAAAGGTTTTGCTGATTTTAAAAAATTTGTTGTAATTCTAATTGTTACCTTCACTTAAAAAGTCTTTTAAGGTTTGTAATTTCTTTCCCGACTTTCTAGCACTTTTAATCTCTTGTAAAGAATCTTTTATACCTGTTAATATTTCAATTTTCTTTTGAAGTTTTGAATAATCCTCATTAATTTTTGTCCATGCCTTTATTGGAACCAAAACTGAGGTTTTTTGGCCTTTATCATCCACCATATATTTTACAGGAATAGCCATAATTTTTTTTATGAAATTAATAAATTTAATTCAAGATTTATAAAATCTTGAATTATTCAATAATTAATTATTTAAGAATTGATTTGCATACAATGAAAAAGGAATTTAATAACCCTTTCAAAATGACTATTTGAAGAACTTTTTAGCCCAATCACGAAGTAAGCCTAAAGTGCATATAACCAGAATGATTGCCATTATCACCACAAAAATATCCCAAATAGATCTGAGAACTGGCGATTGGTTTCTAACGAAATACAAAAGGACTATTGCACCAAGCATCCAAGCACCTTGGGTGTCTTCGGAAGTCCAGGTATCAATGGATGTTAAAAGAAGTGTCATTATTATAGATTTATAATCGGCTCAAATATAAAATAATTGGATAAATAAAATTTAAAGCGATTAGCTGTATTTATATACTCAATTATTAAAAATCTCCATCCTCTCCCTATACAAATAATAATAATTCGGATAAGTCGTAAAGAATAACTGCGTAGATAATGTCCCGGAAAGTTGCGATAATATATAATTGTAAATATCCCAAGCTTGATCTTTTGAAAGCGGATTATTCTCAGTGTCTGTTAAGTAAATATTTTCAGGATGATATGCCATATCTATCACCGTCTTTTCGTTTCTGAAAAAAGCATTCATCATCTCCTCTGTTGGATTGATGACAAAATAATCAGTTTTGAATTTCAAGATCAATACCAATTTGTTTCGGCCGATTTTCTTGTAAAGTCCAAGTTGCATATTACCATCGTCATCCATTAAAAGATAACTCAAAGGACCGGCAGGCTCATAATTAGTGAATGTATTTTGCATCGGGATTTATTTTATCTAAAAGATTATTGATTAAATGTGGACTGGCAATTTGTTGCCGCCATTCTAGTGGAATATTTTCATAACCATAGTACATGCCTGCCAAACCGCCTGTCAACGCTGCAATTGTATCCGTATCGCCACCTAAACTCACTGCTTTCAAAACCGCATCTTTATAGTTATCGGTATTTAAAAAACACCAGCTGGCAGCTTCTAATGTACTCAATACATAACCAGTTGATTTGATTTCAGATTCAGGCAATGAGCTAAAATCAGGATTGAATAATTTTTTAAACCATTGCCATTCTTCTTCGTGGTCATCATCACTGTCTGTTATCCGCCAACCAAATCTTAAGTAAGCACCTCCAGTTTTGAATGCCTCAAACTTATCATTTCCTTCTAGTAGCGAACGCATCATCTTCACATAAAACATACAACACAACGAGCATTTACTATTTCGATGCGTAATCCGGTTTTCCCTGTTCATATTGAAAACCGATTTATTGATATCTTCCACAAATGCATAAGGCAAGGATCTCATCAAACTACCGTTGCCAGCTGAATTTTCATCATCGCCACCTGCCAGTGAAGGCTTTACACCAATCAAGACTTTCTGCAATGCAGCACTTGTGGTAATGCCGATATCAAACAACTCGCCATGCGGCGTCATATAATCATCACGATACCATTTCAAAAACAAGTCAGCAAGAGAATGAATATCTCCTTTATTAATGATGTTTTCCAACACACATAACAACATGGAAGTATCGTCACTCCATGTTCCAGGCGGTTGATTATAAGTTCCATATCCTACCATGTCAACTGCAGGATTTTCTTTCATCATACTTCGCGTTGAAAATTCATAGGGAACGCCTAATGCATCTCCCACTACAAAACCCCAAAGGGCATCTTTTATATTTTTCAATTTTGACGTTTTAATTTTGAATTTTTACTTTTGAATTTTGTTTAAGTAATCCCACAACAACTTCGCTCCTTTAAAATTCGCATTCCATACAAAGTGATTTTCTTCTATCGTTTTTTCTATTAGCAAATCATAAAAACTCAAACCCGAAGTAATTTCAGTTTGCTTAACAAGTTCAATGGCCTCAGGCTTTTTCTTATTCCAATCTTTTCTTAATGTGACAATTTCTATTTCTGAGGAGGAAGGTATTCTGGAGTAAATTTGTTCAAACTGATGTGCAAATAACACATAGCCATTTGTTGGTTTTAAAATATCATCAATTAAAGGAATTGATTTAAAATCCTTTGAGCTGTTAATAATATCAAGCGGATTTTGATTGGAAGCTGTGCCATATAAAGTAAGCGCAAATAAAATCGAATCAAAATTCAAATCAGCTAATTGCATTAGCACTTCTTTGATTGGTGGCAGTTTAGCTATTCTTGAAGACAATGACTTCCCTCCTCTTAAACGAAGCAAAACAGCAGGTCTCGGTAAATCCAAATAAATCAAAAATTCATTTCTTGATAAATCATCGGGCATTTCATCCCAATAATCTGATCCGAGAAGATTCATTACTGACTTGTTTTCTTTTAGTCCGAAATATTTTTGAACCAAGGGAAGCTCATTTATAGTGTCTATATTCATCAATCGAAATATTTTTCACAATGATAAAAACTGGATTTGTAATCTATTTACATTGAAATATTTTCTTTTATTTTTTTCTGATTGTAAAAAGATTACAATCTCGGTTTCTATGTTTGTCATCCACTTTTTTATCCACCTTTAAATATTTTCAACATGTTCGAATTCACACCATCTCAAAACCCGATTCTTGATGCTATTGAAAAGATTTATGATGCTTCAAAAGACTCCTGTCTTAAGGCGGAACAATTGGAAGCCTGTAAAAATGAAACTGAGTTGTTATCCAATTTCTTTAATGCTACAGATGAACAAACGGTAATAACTGCTTTGTTGATTCAATCGCAATTTGAAAACAGCAATTGTTCCATCAAAGAATTATTGTCTTATTTGGATTTGAGAACTTCCAGCGCCTTGATGTTGAACGATGTATTGGCGCCTATAGTTGCCCGTGAGTGGATGTCACCTAAGAAGGACCCTAAATTATATCCGTTGACTGATTACCATTTGACCGTCAAACTAATCAAATCGGTATTAACCGGCAAGATGGAGAACTTTGATTTACCTGAAATAATAACTTCATTTCAGTTGATCTCTCGTTTTCAAAGTAAAATTGCCGACAGGAACAGCCATCGTATTACTTACAAACAATTCATTCAATGGACTGCAGATTTAATCAATAGCAATCCCAAAATCGAGTTGGCTGAATTCATCATCAATATGAACATGCAACCTGAGGATGCAACTCATTTCATGTTCATTTGTCTACAACATTATTTAGGAAATGAAAGTTGCGATTACGATACCATCATTCGTGAATTGACACCTTCAAAAGAAGAACAATACCAGCTCAGAAATTCTTATAAGGCCGGAACTAATTTCTTGTTGACTTCAGGTTTGATTAAAGAATCTGTTAGCAATGACATGTTTGGCGGTATTAGTTATTTCCTTTCTGAAAAAGCTGTTCATGCATTTGATAAAAATGCTGTCGTAAAAAACAAATTACCTGAAGGAATGCTCAAGCAATTGGAGCCTACCGGCATCGTTGAAAAGAAACTCATTTTCGAAAACAATGAACAGCAGATGGTGAATAAATTGCACAATATGCTGAGTCAGGATAATTTCCCCAATCTCACTGAACGTTTAGAGAGTCAGGGTATGAAAAAAGGTATCAGCGTATTGTTATACGGCCATCCTGGAACCGGCAAAACAGAAACAGTGATGCAATTGGGTAAAAACAGCAATCGATTTGTGATGCTAGCTGATGCCAGTAAAATAAAAAGCAAATGGGTAGGCGATACGGCTAAAAACGTAAAAGCATTGTTTGATGAATATCGTAAGGCTGTGAAAGAATTCGAACAGACTCCTATCTTGTTATTCAATGAAGCCGATGCGATTATCGGTAAGCGTCATAATGTTAACGACCGTGGTGATCAGGAAATGAACACCATGCAGAATATCTTGTTGGAAGAGTTGGAAAACTTCGAAGGCATTTTCATTGCCACCACCAATCTTGTCGACAATCTCGACAAAGCATTCGACAGAAGATTCCTATACAAAATTCGTTTCGATAAACCCGGTCCACAAACTGTTGCTCAAATTTGGAAAACTAAATTTCCTGAGGTTAAAACTTCGGTGTTAAAAAGCATCTGCTCTAAAATAACTTTAAGCGGAGGACAGATAGAAAACATTCGAAAGAAAGTTGCGGTAGATACTTTACTGGATGAGAAAATCAAAATCAACGAAGCCTATTTAATGCAATTGGCAGAACAAGAATTGATGCTGGAGAAGAAGAGTATGAGGGAGGTGATTGGGTTTAATAGGTAGTATAAAATGAATAATCAAATGACACTTAAAGAATCAATTACATCAAAATCTTTTTTGTTTAAAGTAGCAAGTGTCAGTTTATTGGCTAAGGCTGTTGAAGCTATGAATAAATCTGGTTTATCAATGCTTTTTCTTTTTTTCTTGAGATTGCTCACTATTTTCGCGGCGATTCTCGCAGCTTGGCTGTCAAAATGAAGAACTGTGAGTTTAGAAATCAATTCATTCCAAAATTGAATCTGATTTGGAGTAGCCCCATTAAAAATTTCAAACTCTGTAATTGAAGAAATATAAATATGATTAAATTCAAGTGAAAGATTTAATAAAGTAGTTTTATTTTTATCTGTTTTTCTAAAATATTCAATGAGAACAGAAGTATCTATCATTATTTTTTTGTCCGCCATTGGTTTATACTTTTTCTGTTTTGCTTAATTACATCAATTTGCTTTTTAGAAAAAACCGGGCCGGAAAGTAATAATTTGGTCAAATCGGATTGTTTTTTGGAGATACTTTTGGGCTCTGAAAGGACTGCTTTTAACTGCTCCTTTTGAGAAGGACTCAATGTTTTGACAACTGTCAAAATCTGATTAAACGGTATTTCTGCTTTTAATGCCATTTATCAAATTTAAAGAAATTTAGAGAAAACTTAGATTTTTTCGGAAAGAAAATAAAACACATTAAGCCATTTATTGAACATAATTGAATGAAAACAAACAAGCATTATATTTAAAAATATTTTCTTCATTGTAAATACATTACAATTTGGATTCAGACATTTGTTTTATCAAAGCAACAATATGACTTCCTCCTAATCTTTTTCATCGATTTCAAAGTTTAATAAAATTCATTAAAAATGAAATCGACTCCTTATTGCCCAATCAAGCGGAAAAGAAGACACACTATCAGCACTCCTAAAACAGAATGGAAAAAATACAGACCTGATCGGTATTTGTATCATCTGAATTATGTCGGAAATGTAAACCAGACGGATGAAGAAATATTTTTAAAAAGACTGAGTTTTGTTTTTGATGGAATTTGTGGGAAAGATAAAGGTTTAGGAGGTGTGTGGGCAAACAATCAGATACATAAATTAACCGGTTTATGGCCTATCTGTTTTGATAGTTATGGATTGGATAATTATGAATACCTCAGATTTATTTATGAATTTGATGTGTGGAGGATTGATACTTCATTGATAAACAATACCTGGTATTTAGATCCTAATTTGATTAATGATGCCAATGTCCATGGCGTATACGCTGCAGATTATTTGTATTGCGAGAATACCATACACCCAAGTGCATTGAAATTATTCACTTTTGATGTAAGAGATTTTTGTTTCTTCAGTTATGAAAAACCAAAAATAAATTTCAAACTCAATCCTGTTGATGACATAAATAGAATCATTAAAAATAAATGGGGTATGTCAGGATAATTTTTTAGGCGATGTAAAAAGATTACAATCACTACAACCATATTTGTTTTTCTAAAAATAAAAATATGGAAACAACAACACTTCAAAAGTATGATTTAACTCAAGTCATCTCATTTTACAAAGTCGATGAACCTTTCGGTGGGTTATCAAACATGTCAGGTAAATATTTTCATTTACATGTAAATGATATTTTGGTAAGAAGTAGTGAATCATTGTATCAGTGTTTACGTTTTACTTCACATCCTGATATTCAAAGGGAGATTTTAGAAAATAAGAGTCCGAAAGGTTCAAAAATGGTTTCGAAGAAATACAGAAAAGAATTTACAAGGGATGATTTTGATGAAATAAAAGTTGATTTGATGTACTGGTGTTTGAAAGTAAAATTATGTTCACATCCTCTTCTGTTTGGAGGTTTATTGGACAGAACAGGTAATAAAGAAATTGTAGAAATCAGTAACAGTGATCGTTTCTGGGGTTGTGTGAGAGAAAAAGGAAATGAAAATATTGTTACAGGAGAAAATGTGTTGGGAAGATTATTGATGGATTTAAGGGAATACTACAGAGAAAACAAAGGAAAAATGAGTTTATTGAAAGTCTCTCCACTTGAGATCAACGAATTCAAATTATTAGGTGAACAAATCAGAGAAGTTAAAAACTTGTCCCGATAACTCGGGGCCTAAATTTAAAATCATGAAGAAACAAAAAATAAAAATCATTCCATTTAAGAATTTCAAAGTGATCAAACTATCTCGTTATTATTACATCAACCAGGTGAATGATAGTGAGTACATAAAATTTGGAGAGGAGAAATTCTACCTCATTAAAAAATCTGCTCTTGTCAAGCTGGGAATGAAGTTTGAAGCTAAACCTGTTGAATACAATTCACCGGAAGAAACCGAATTGATGATTCAAAATCTGAAAACTTTTTTAAGAGAAAAGAAAAATGAATTGGGACCCATGATGAGTGATTGGGGTTACAAAATAAAAGGCGTCAACTGTTAGTGATTTATTTAATTGTAAAAAGGATACTATAATCACACATAGTTTTAAAACAAACTTTAAAAAAATGAAAACGCTCATCATCCATCCCACAGACGCTTCAACCGATTTTTTAAAACCTATTTATAAAAACGTACTAAATAGCACTTTGATAACCGGAGATATTACCAAAGCCGAATTATTACAATTAGTCCACGAACATGATCGCATTATGATGATGGGACATGGCTCACCAGAAGGATTATTCGCTGTCGGACAGTTTGAAGATGAAGAACAACTATCCTATATAGTTGATCATAGTTTTGTTCCGGCATTAAAAAATAAAGACAATATCTTCATTTGGTGCCATGCCAATAAGTTTGTTGAAACGCATCAATTAAATGGTTTCTTTTCTGGCATGTTCATTTCCGAATTACCCGAAGCCTGGATGTATGATTATGATGTAAAAGAAGAAATCATCAATGAGTCGAATGATAAATTCAGTGAGATTGTTTCAGAACATGCGAATTATTCCAGTGATATTATTTATCACAATGTGATTAAATTTTATGGGGAGTTAGCGGCAATCAATCCGATTGCGAGGTTTAATGTTGAGAAGATTTCGCGGATGTAAGTTACACTACTAAATACCTAGCCTTATTTCTCTCCCCTTCTTTTTTAAACAACTTCATCTCAGTTCCTTTCTGCAAATCTCTACTGGCAGTAGCAGATGAAAGATTCTTAAATACGCCCATGTAATCTTTTCTTGAGAATTCTTTTTTGCCAAGGTGTATAAAATATTCAATGCGTTGCAAGTCGGTCATCACTCTGTTATTGTAATTCAACAAATCATCTAGTGATTTATCAATGACATCTAGCATGTATTCAATAAACGGAGTAGAGTTTCCTTTCTTATCACTTTTAGATAAAGACTCGTAATATTCTTTTTGAGTATCCCGAACAATTGTTTCTAATGGAAGGAATTCAAAAACTGGAAACGCTTTTTGTAAAATCAAAGTTTGCCATAAACGTCCCATCCTTCCGTTACCATCGGCAAATGGATGAATGAATTCCATTTCATAATGAAAAACACAACTTTTTATCAGCAATAAATCGTCATCCTTTTTAAGATAATCAAAAAGATCATTTATCAAGCCAGGAGCATTTTGATAATGTGGTGCAATATGTGTGATTTTAGAGCCCTTTACAATACCGGCACCTTTGCTTCTGAATTTGCCTGAACTTTCAATTAGTCCGGACATCAATGTTTTATGTGCACTAAGAAATGATTTTACAGCATTAGGATTGTATGATTTTAAGTTCTCATATACTTTGGCTGCATTAAGCACTTCCAAAATATCTTTTTGCGGACCTACAACTCGCTTCTTTTCGATAATGGCAGTAATTTGTTCTTCACTAAGTGTATTGCCCTCAATACTCAAAGAAGCATGAATGGTTTTGATTCGATTTTGTTTTCTCAGCAATGGTGTTTGTCTGTTCAGAAAATTGGCATTCACCTCTCCTAACTTAATAGAAATAGAGCTGATCAGTTGCAAAATCCGGGATGATATGTCGTATGGAGGCTTCAATGATAGTATCAAATGATACTATCAAAGATAGATAAATTATTGTTTAGTAGACAACTTCTCTCTACAATACACACATCCCTCATCAACACAACTCCTATTAAATTTCATCTCCTGAATCTGGTTCCAGATTTTTAATAACCATTCTTCATAACCAGGATTCGGTTCATAGGTAAATGGTTTTACTCTATTCTTTTCATCTTTTTCCTCTACATAATGAAATGCAAAATCAACTTTGTATTTATTCCCATAAACCCCATTTATAAGATAATTATACATCATCCCCTGCCTCCAATATCCGCTACCGGGTTCTAGACTGCTCGAGAAAATTTCATTGTTGGCATAATATTTTCCGGATTTATAATCAATAACCTTTGCGGTGTCTACATGAAATTCTAGCCTATCTAAAACGCCGCTCAACTTCACACCATTATCCATAGTATGAGCTAAATATTTTTCTACTTCATCGGGTGTCTTTGTAAATGGCTTTTCATTCAAATAATTAATGACCACAGATTTGGCAGCTTGTCTGTAACCGGTTTGATGTAAAGGATGAAACTGATATTTATAAGACAAGAACACACGATCAACAAGTGATTGAATTCTTACCGCATCACGCTGAATAGAAATATCTTTTGCAATCTCTTCTAACACTTCATGCACCATGCTCCCAAAACTCATCGCTTCATTACCTTCATCTTGAATCTTGCAGATATTGGTGAAGAAGAATTTGTTTTGACACTGCAACCAATTGTAAGTACTGCTTGTCGAAATCGCAAACTGTGATACTCTGTAACGAATCAACTCCATTAAAGGTTCTGAAGTTTCTAAGGAAATCAAATCATCTTCAAGAGAAGGTAGTTCAATCAATGGAATGTCTTCAACGATGATATTTTCTGATTCAAAAAACGGCGCCAATAAAGTTGAGGCGATGGAAGGATATTTCAACGTTTCATCTTTGCAAAAGCTGATGTACAATCTACATTTTGCTCTGGTTAAGCCAACATAGAAAACTCTTCTTAAATCTTCAATATCATCATTATCTTGTCTGATAATTTGGTTCAAAACTCTCGGCACAGTGATGCCACCTCTTGAATCACCGGTATCTTCCCAGTTTTTATTCTGACAGCCTTTGATAAAAACTACATCATATTCCAATCCTTTACTGGAATGTATAGTAGACAATATCACACCAGAACTAATCTTGTCGGTTAATCTATAATCAATCGACAAATCATAAATGTGATGGTAAAACATCATGTTCGCCAATGAAATCGGTGTATTCAAATTGGTTGTGGCTGAGAACTCATTCACAAATTCATCCCAAGCGTTTGAAATATTTTCACCAACAATAAGATTAGTAGTTGCCAATTCATACAGACTTTCTAAAAATTCAGCCGTCAATGTTTTATCTCCTTGCTCGTGTAAAAGCATCAACTGACTAAACACATTGATTGTATTTTTATTCAAATCATCTTCCTGCAAAGATTGTAGCCAATCAAAATAGCTCAAACTCCTATCTACGTGTTGTTTGTGATAAAGAAAAGTATACAACAATGAATTAGTAAATCCCAGCTCCATCATAAGTTTGTGAAAATGCACGATGGCGACGTTGTTGTCTTTTTGATACAATCTAATAAACTGTAAAATTTGATACAGTCTTTTTCCAAATTCCGTATCCATCAAATCACCTTTGGTTTGGTTTACAGAAAAAGGAATGTCAAAATGATTGAGCCATTTTTTGATAACAGCAGCTTCTTTGTTCTTTCTGTACAATACCGTAATCGTACTGTTTTCGTGACCAGCTTCTATCAATCTTTTTATTTCAGAAACAATGTCAAATGCTTCCTGGTCTTCATCTTTGAAAGACTTTACAATGGGATGATGGTTGTCTTCAGAAACGATACAAGCTTGTAATGAAGCGGTTTTCAGTTCATGTCGATTGTTGTTATTGCTGATCACTTGATGCGAACTATCTAAAATCGCCTGTGTGCTCCTGTAATTTTTTTCAAGAAGAATCACCTGCATATCAGGAAGCATTTCGCATATCCAATTGAAGTTGGCTGCATTGGCACCCTGAAATTTATATACGCATTGATCATCATCACCAACGATAAATAAATTCGGTTGCTCAACTTCTCTTATCAACACTTCCAATAAATCCAATTGCTTTTTATTGGTGTCCTGAAATTCATCAACTAAAATGTATTGGTATTTTTCGCGGTAATTGAAAAGCATGTTCTCATCATCCGATAGAATTTGAATGGCTTTGTCGAGCAAATCATCGTATTCCAATTTGTTTCGTTCCTTGATGATGTTAAGATAAGCCTCATACATAGGTGCAACGGCCTCAGTGAATTCTTGAATTTGAATTTCGATTTTTTTACCTTCAGCATTTAAGTCTCCGTTCTTTTTTAAAAACTTTTCAACGTAAGGCAGTAAATTATTTACAGCATGTTGAGATGCATCACGCAAATCGTCAACACAAATCCCTTCTTTTTTAAACAAACTAAATAATGAAGCCATTGAAACCAGTCTTGATTTATTCGCCGGCTTCAAATCAAAATATTTCCCTGCAAGAATCGGATTGGAAAACAATTTTTCAAGAATCATGAAACGTTGTGAATCGGTGATCAACTGTGATTTCTCAATTGACGTCTGGTTGTTTTCATTGATAATTTTCTGAGCAAAAGAATGATAAGTATGTACTTCAATCTCCTCCCCTGTCTTACCCAACAATTTCGCCAATCTTTTTTCCATCGACTCCACGCCTGCATTTGAAAAAGTCAAACACAAAATATTGGAAGCCTGCATGTCCGTCTCGGTAAGGATTTGACCGATTCTTGTTGCTAATACTTCCGTCTTTCCCGTACCTGGACCAGCGAGTACCATTACAGGACCTTCGATGGTTTCGACTGCTTGCAATTGAGCCACATTCAATTTTGATTTGGCGTTGTTGAAATGAAATTGAGAATCAGACATAATTGAAAATTTGTGTAAATATGGGAAGGGAGATTGTAATCTTTGTACAATGAGAGATTTTTTTTCAATCATTTTCAATTGTAAGTAGAATACAACCAAGGATTCTAATTTAGAATTCTAAATCAACAATTATGAATTTATTATTTTCAGATCCTTTTTTCTTTGGTCATGGTAGTGCTGGAGAATACTTAATAGTTTTTATTTACGCTATTGTAAGTGCATTGTTAGTTTTAAGTTTTTTCCTGAGAGATATCCCTCCATTCAAACAAATCTGGTGGTTTGTAAAATGGCTTTTGATTGTAATACTGGTAAATCTGAGTATTAATTTTTTGAAGAAAGAAATAAAGGAATGGTGGAAGAAATAAATCACCTGTTCAACAAAGTATTCCAAGCTTTCTTTTTTGCAGGACCAATTTTATTTAAATAAGTATCATATGAAAAAGTATTTGAAGAGCTCCATTCTTGTTTGACGATAATAATTGTTTCCATATTGATATTTTAATAATTATCATGCAAAGTTTATATTTGAAATAGTAATTCATATATAATGGCAACAAAAAAAACAGTAAGAGAAACACCCAAGCGCTATAACGAAAGACTGGAAATAATCGACGATTTATTGTACAGATATGAGTACCTCAGCAGGGAGAACTTATTAAGAAAACTGAACAGTCATTTACAAAGTCCAATTACTAACGACAGTTTAAGTAATGACATCAGAGACTTGAAAATAGAGATTGACAATATCAATCGAAAAAAGGGAACGAGATTCAAATTAATCAACAATAGAACCACAGGATATTATTATTCTGACAATAGCTTTCGCATTTTCAGAGACACCGTAAATAAAGACGAACAAAATCTTTTGATGCTTGCCGGAAGTTTATTTAATATTTTTCAAGGCACTGAATTACACGAACAATTTGAAAGCATTGTAAACAGGTTAATTGATGAAAGTATTACTGCAGATAAATTTGTCAACAAAAAAAACAAAGACTTTATACAAATTGAAAATCCAATAAAACCATCCAGCAGAAAGTGGATTCCTCAATTACTTAGATCTATCAGTGAAGAATGGTGCATGGAAATAGTGTACCAAAATAATAATGGCGTGGTTAAAACTAAGCACCTATGCCCTTACATCATCAAACAATTCAATAACAAATGGTATATGGTTGCTTATGACTACACCTCTAGCCATGAAAGAAAAACCAATGTGTTTTCATTAGACAATATCCAATCCATCGACCATAGTAATAAGCCTTATTTCAAGGACCCCGAATTTAATACAGAAGATTATTTCAAATATTCAATTGGCATCTGGCATGAGCATGATAAGAAACCAATTACATTAGTTTTGGAATTCAACAATCCCATACAATTTTCATCTATTGAGAAAAACCCGCTTCATTTGTCTCAGCAAGTTGAATACAGTAAAGACAAAAAGAAATTGAAATTGACTTTGAATTTATTTGAAAGCCCGGAATTGTATATGCTTATTTATAGATTTGGGGATTCGGTGAAAGTTGTGAAACCGAAAGAAGTGGCGGAGAAGGTGAAGGGGATGGCAGAGAATGTATTAAATATGTATAAATAATTTGTTCTGTTATACAAGGATAATTATTCCTAATGTAAAAGCAAGTTAGTAATGCAATAATAATAATTTTAGAATACTATAGGGTTCTTTTGAATGGTAGTGCTCAATAAAGTGTGTCAGGGTTAAAAAATCTTGTTTT
>CANGEZ010000002.1 GCA_947452875.1 Chitinophagaceae bacterium | reverse complement strand
TTGTTTCCACGAACACGATGCGAAACAAGTTGACGCTTGAATTGATGCGTCAGGGTTTTAATGTGGTTGTGTTAACTACCGGAACTGATGAAGACATGGCGATTGCTAGAAAAAACGGCATCACTGTTATAGACGTGAAAAGCAGCAATATCAATCCTTTTCATGTTTTTAGATACATCAGTAACATCAGAAGAGCGTTGAAAAAAATAAAAGCTGATGTTTGTCTTACTTTCACGATGCGACCTGCCATTTGGGGAAATTATGTAACCGGTCAATTGGGAATTCCTACTATAACAAATATCACAGGCATTGGTCCATTATTCAGTAGTCATAATCCTGCTTATTTACTCGCCAGATTTTTATATAAATTTGTGTTGAGAAGAACAGCACAATTGTTTTTTCAAAACAGAGATGATATGAATTTGTTTGTAATACATCGATTTGTTTCATCAGACAAAGCCGCATTAATACCGGGTTCTGGAGTTGATCACGAATATTTCCAACCACAACCTAAAGCTGAAAATAAAAAATTTACTTTTTTATTCATCGGCCGATTGCTGAAAGACAAAGGTGTAATTGAATATGTGGAAGCATCCAGAATGTTGCGTGAGGAAAGACTTGATATTGAATGTAAAATTGTAGGTCCAACCTGGCAACAAAATCTCAGAAAAAATACCATTACCGAAGCTGACATTAACGCCTGGGTATCAGAAAATATAATAGTTTATTGTGGTGCTTCAGATGATGTCAGGTCTCATATAGCAGCCTCTGATTGTGTGGTGCTTCCATCTTATCGTGAAGGTATCAGTAATGTATTATTGGAAGCTTCCAGTATGGAAAAGCCTTGTATAACTTGTGATACAACCGGATGCAGAGAAATAGTGGAACATGGTGTAACGGGTTTACTATGTAATGTTGCAGATGCTGTTGATTTGGCAGAAAAAATGAGAAAGATGATAGGACTTTCAGACGAGCTAAGGCAAGCTATGGGCGCTAATGCAAGAAAGAAAGTGGTAAAGGAATTCGACAAACAATTTGTAATTGATGCTTATCTTAATGCAATTAAAAAATGCATTAAGTGAATTTATTTTTTTGAAACGGCAAGTGTGGACTCTCTGATGATGATTTCTGATTTTAAAGTAGTTTTTTCCAGAATCATATTGTAGCCTCTTTTTTCAATTATTTTAAAAAGGATGGAAGTAGCTTCTCTTCCCATCTCATAGGCAGGTTGTGTGATGGTGGTCAGTGACGGATTCAGAAAAGTTGCTGTCTGAAGGTTTGAAAAGCCAATTACTTTCAAATCCTTGGGAATATTTACTTTTAATTCTTTGCAAACATCGTAAACATTTAAGGCCAATTTTTCTACGGAAGCGAAAATGGCATCTGGCCTGTGTTTGGATTTTAGTAATTTTTTTATCAGTGATTTGTTGTTTTCTTCATGATTGGAGCACTCTATTATCATGCTGTTTTCGGATTTCAAACCATTTGATCTCAAAGCATCAACATAACCTTTCATTCTTTTGTTGCTTATAGACAAATAGTTAGATATGGAGAGAAAAGCGATATTTCTGCATCCGTTTTCTATGAGGTGTTCGGTAGCTTTTAAAGCACTTTTGTAATCATCGGCATTTACTTTAGGGCAATCAATGCTCTCTGCAACCCTGTCGAACAATACCAGTGGAATTTGTTTTTCTTTAATTTCTTCCAAGTGCAGGATGTTGGCTGTCTGGCTTGATAATGACATCAAGATGCCGTCCACTCTTCCATTTTGAAGCAATTTAGTGATGGCTATTTCTTTTTGAAAATCTTCATGAGTCAAATAAATCAGTACATGATAACCTCTTTCCTGGGCTATAGATTCTATGCCGTTTATGGCCAAAGAGAAAAAATTATTGGCTATTTCGGGAACCACAACGGCAATCGTTTTACTTTTTTGTTTTCTTAAACTGCTTGCAAAAGGATTTACCTGATAATTCAGCTCTTTCGCTTTCGCAATAACAGTAGCTTTCGTAGCAGCACTGATTTCATGACTATCTCTCAACGCTTTTGAGACAGCAGAAATAGATAAGTTTAGCTCTTTAGCAAGCTGCTTGAGATTCATTTTAGTAATTATTGGTGATACTCTAAAGAAAATTTGAGTAATAAATGTGATGTAAATTAATTAAAATCTTTCGAAAATTTACTAAAACGATTTCGCAAATAATTATACATTCCATAAACTTTTTAACGATAAGAAAGATGATTTTTACAAACTATCAAACCGAGGCTGACGTATTAATTTCTGTTTGATTTTATCAACATTTAAATATTTTCAACTTAAAGGCATCAACTGGTAAATTATGAAAAAGAATTACAGTTTTATTTTTTCTGCATTGCTCTTGAATTTTGTTTTGATTGCTATCCATCAAACTGCGTTTTCGCAGCAAAATATCGGCGCTTATGCCACTATTGACGCGGGTTTTGAGAGTCAAAGTACCGGAAATCTACCGGCACTTAATCCAAATACCAGCACTACTGCTTGGTCGTTTGTTAGCAGCGGAAATGGCCAGGTCAGAAGTATCACCGCAACAGGTGGATATGGCGGTCCAAAATATTTGAGTGTAGGAAAATCTGCACCAACTTCAAATACATCAACCACTGTTATCAGTAACATTTTGAGTACAACGAGTTTTGCCCTCAACACAAATTATATCGTTCAGTTTCATTACAAACAAAATCAAGGAACTCCTGACACGGCTTCTTATGTGTATATAAGTCCAGATGGAACATCCGGAGGCAGAATCACTACAAAAGTAAATTTAGGAACGCCTGCTGCCTGGACAAAATTCACCACTGCAATCAATGTAGGTTCTACTGTTCCTGCAACAACCAACGGCACAGCGGGTATCAATGTAAAAATCGTTGGCGCTGCCGGTACTGGAGCTTCTGCTGTAGTTGACGTTGATAATTTTGTAATTTATCCTGCCGATAATCAGGCTGCACCTGCTGCAGATATTACGGCTCCTAATGCAGCTACCGGCTTCTCTGCAACAGCTGGCCCTGCCGTTGTAAACTTGGCTTGGTCTGCACCTGCAGCCGGAGTTGATGGTGGTGGTTATATGGTAGTAAGATATGTTGCAGACCCTTCAGCTGAACCTGCACCTCTTCAAAACGCAGTTTACAAAGCCACTTCAACCAATACTGTTGGAACTGGTGTTGTAGTATATGTTGGAACAGAAACCAGTTTCAGTGATGCTGGTGGAACTCCCGGAACTAATTACTGGTACAGAGTGTATGCTGTTGATAAAGCGTTCAACTATTCTACTGCCACAACTGCTGGTCCTGCTGCACCAACTGCAAAAATCAATTACTATTACGATGGTACCGGTCCAACCGATGCCCTTACCAATTGGTGGACCAATGCTAATTTTACAGGTACACATCCATCAAGTTTTTCAAATTCCGGACAGATATACAGAATTGTAACCAACGCGGACTTGTTGGCATCTCTTTCAATCACCGGACTTGGTTCTTCTATTATTATCGGAGACCCTGCAGGTGTGAATGCTCCAACCGTTCAATTCAATTCTCTTACGCTTCCTGCAATTGATTCAATTTATCAATCTATAGATGGCAACCCAACTGCACTTTATTTCAATACCCCCAATGTGCCTGCCATCAATCAACTTTTTGACATCTTTACACAAGTTCACTACAGGGCTTCAGGTACAGCTGTTACAACAAGTACTACAAAAGATTACGATAAGATTTTCATAGAAAACAACGCAGATGTAACTTTCAATGGTGGAAGTTCTACAATACCTCCTGTTAAAACAAACTATTTCTTTGTTGAAGCAGGCGCCACCGCAACAATTGGTACACTTTCTTCAAGGTGGATACAAATTAAAACCGGAGGTTCGGCAGTCATTAATGGTAAATTGATTACACCTAAGCTTGCAGGTTTAGAAAGCAACAACACTGGTGGAGTTCCAACTTCAACAGGAGGTGCTATACAGTTTGATGATGCAGGTTCCACTGTTACTTTAGGTCCTGTTTCTACAATTGAATATGCAGGTACAAGCACTACTACTACTCAAACAATTACGCCAAGAGCTGATTATGTAAACATTATTTTCAGCGGAGCGGGCATATCAAAAACAATTGCCGCGCCAATTGGAATTTCAGGTAATCTTACCATGAACACAACAGGAGCATCAGGTCTTATTTTAAGTGGAACTGGTCCGATAACAGTCAATGGAGTTCTTACTTTGACTGCCGGTAAAATCAATACCGACGCCACCAACATCCTGGTTTTAGTTAACAGTGCCACAGTTTCCGGAGGTAACAGTACAAGTTATGTGAATGGCCCCGTTAAAAGAAATACTGCCGGAATTATAAACTACGTTTTGCCAACAGGAAAAGGAGGCATGTATCGTCCGGTGACCATCAAACCAAGTGCGGCCACTGCATCGGTTTATCAGGCAGAGTTTTTCAATACTCCTTATAGTGTACTTACAGTTGCATCACCACTTACAAATGTGGATACCACCTATTGGGATGTGACAAAGTTAAGCGGAGCCAGTGCTTCAGTGGCATTGACTTTAGATGGTGCTACTGCCATTCCGAATGCAACTGGTGCTGATGAACTCGTTGTAGCTCATTTTGTGGGCGCAACCTGGAACAATGTCAGTGCAACTCCAATTAACCCAGGTACTGCAATCACCGGAACAGCAGTTTCAACAGTTCAAACAACTTTTAGTCCGTTTACTTTCGGATTGAAACCAACATCAACAGTTCCTGTGACGTTGATCTCTTTTAAAGGTACATTGTTGAATGGTAAAGCAAAATTATCTTGGACAACTGCAGAAGAACATAATTTAATTTCTTATGTTGTTGAAGAAAGCAAAGACGGAATCAATTTTGAAACAATTGGAACTATTGCAGCGAATAATATTACCGGAACAAATTCCTATTCTTTCAATGGATTGAATACCATTGTTGGAAAATACTATTATCGTTTGAAATTCAATAGCCTTGACGGAAGAGAGCAATTCAGCACTATCATAAGCTTGAAAAATGACTTGAAAAATTTGTTCAGTGTGCTTAACAATCCGGTTCAAAACAATGTATTGCATTTACAAATGAACAATTTGCCTAAAGGAAATTATGATGTTCAATTGTATAGCATGAATGGACAACTGATACAGTCTAATGGAATTGTTTATACCGGTAGTATTTTGTCGGAGAATATTAGACTAATCGGAAGTTTGAGCAAGGGAACTTATGTGGTAAAATTAGTGGGTAACAAAATTTCAACCAATACAGAAATAATTATTCAATAATAAAAGTCAACACAATGCGACTTTGAATCTTTTCAAAGTCGCATTATTATTTAGGTTATGAAAAACAACGCTAAGAAGCTATTGGTATTGTCATTTTTGTTTTGCTTTTCGCAATTCATTTATGGCCAGCAATACATTGGAACATTCTCTCAAATGGATGGCGGGTATGAAGGCCAGTCTGTAGGAGCTTTATCTAGTACGGCATCCAGCAGCACGCCAGATGTTACTGTTTGGTCCAGAGGAGGAACTTCTGGTGCAGGTAATGCTACCATAGTTACCGGTGGTGCGCGTACAGGAGATCAATATATAACTGTTGTCAATACCAAAAATACGGTGAATACAAGCCCAAGAACCTATTTATCACCTGCATCTCCGGTTGGTACGAGTGTCTCTTACGTTATTCAGTTTTATTGTAAAGCGACGGATGGAGTGAATTTTCCAAATACAACCTTACAGGCAGGCGTATCCGCTGCCACAGGGACTACGGCTGTTTATACAACATTCGTGCCTTCAGGCAATCCGGCAGTATTTACAAAGACTTCTGTAATTGTTACTTCTCCTGCAGTGGCCACCAACAATGGTTTCGCTGCAATAAAAATTTCAAGCAATACGGTAAACAATTTAAAGTCGATGGATATCGATGATTGGGTTGTTTATCCCGGTTCAGCTTTGGATGAAACGGCTCCTTCAGACCCAGGTTTAGCAGCAGCTTCCAATCCGACAGCAACAACTTTAGACGTGAATTGGGCAGCAGCAGCTGATGTTGACGGCGGTGGATATGTGGTTGTGAGGTATACTTCAAATCCGTCTGCAGAGCCGAATCCAAACAGTAATGGAATTTACAAAACAGGAAACGCAATTGGAACTGGAAAAGTGGTGTACATCGGAACTTCTACTTCATTTACGGATCAGGGCCTAACAGCGAACACAACTTACTACTACAGGGTTTATGCTACTGACAAGGCTTTCAATTATTCAAACGCTGTTGTCACATCGGGTGCAACTAACGGAACGGTAGTGGTTACACGCTATTATATCGATGCACTGGCAGGTAATGACAATAACAATGGGTCTATCAACACTCCTTGGCAAAATGTTTCCAAATTAAATACATTAACTGTACTCCCCGGAACTGAAATTTATTTGAAATGTGGAAGTACTTGGACCGGACAGAAATTGAAATTCCAAGGTTCAGGAACAGCGACGGCTCCAATTAAAGTAGACAGTTACAGTACGGGTGCCAAGCCTTTGCTCGCCGGAAATGGCCTAACCGGAGAAGCTGTCGTTTATTTGTACAATCAACAATACATTGAAATCAGCAATCTTGAAATCACCAATTCACCAAATGGTCCGGTAAATTCCGACTTCTTTGTTGGTTTGTATAGTACAACAGGTACAAATCCAAATCCTTTGGGAGGAGACAGAAGGGGCGTTATGGTGGCACTTGATAATTTCGGAACTGCCAATCACATCTATCTTAAAAATCTCAACATTCATCACATTAAAGGACAATTGGGAAGCGGAACGACATCAGTAAATGGTGCTGTTCCCAAACGTACCGGCGGTGTATATTTTGCTGTACTCAATAATAGTGAAAGTGCTGCTTCAAAATCAAGATTCAATGATGTGCTCATAGACGGCTGTAATATCAACTATTGCGAAAACATCGGTGTTTCATTTGATAACGAGTGGAATGTTTATTACCCCGGCGGAACAGAATATGCAGACTGGTATAGCAGAAGATACACCAACATCAAATTGAGTAACAATATCATTCATCATATCGGCAAGAATGCTGTTATCATTCGTTGTACTGATGAAACCGGTTTGATAGAACATAATGTATGTTATGAAACGGCATTGGGAACAACTGGAAATACCATGTTCACTGCACGCGCCAAAGGAACCGTGTTTCAATACAATGAAGGTTATAATAATAGGTCAACAACACAAACCATCGATCCGGGAACAATTGACGGAAGTATGTATGATCCTGATTTTGGCAGCATTGGTATTATATTCCAATATAGTTACAGTCACGATAATTCTGAAGGTATTTACTGGGGTTGCAATACAAGGGGTTCCAATAACAACACAACCGGCATACCTGATGTTCAGGATACGGGATGCACTTTACGTTATTGTATTAGTCAGAACGACAAGGGACATCTTGTTTATTTCAATTATTCTTCTGCAGGTAATGAGATTTACAACAACGTTTTTTATTCCAAATCCGGATTAAGTCCTACCATCATTACCGAGAACGACAACAACAATCACAAATACAATTTTTACAACAATATCATTTATAACCAAAGTTCATCAGCGGATTATGCTTTTGGTTCGGGCACAGGAGTGCAAACCAGAACGATTCAGTACAATGTTTTTTATGGCAATCATCCCTCAAGTGAACCTTCAGATCCATTTAAACTTACAACTGATCCTAAATTGTTAAGTCCGGGTTCTGGTATTGCCGGAATTGCTTATTTGTCGGGCTATAAGCTAATGCCCGGTTCGCCTGCAATCAGCAATGGAAAAATTATTTCAAACAATGGTGGTCATGATTTTTTTGGAACGGCCTTGCCTGTAACTGCCCCTAACCGTGGTGTTTATGAAGGTTTGGGCACAACGGTATTGTCTGTTGAATTGACTTCATTTGATGTATTAAAAATCAGAAAAACCGCTTCATTACATTGGAACACCACAAAAGAAATCAATTTGCATCATTTTGAAATTGAGCGTTCAGGTAATAACATTCAGTTTTCAAAAATTGGAAATGTGATGTCAACAGCTAGTTTGAATCCGTCAAAAACTTATTCTTATCTTGATCCGTCTCCATTATCCGGTAATAATTTTTACAGATTAAAAATGGTTGACAACGACGGCAGTTATTCATATTCAGGGATCAGGAAACTAAGTTTTGATGAAGGAGTAAATATTAGTATTTATCCAAATCCTGCAACGGATTATATTCATGTTGCATTACCGGTTACTACTATTCTACCGGTTAGTGTTCAGATTAAAGACATTGATGGTCGAAACATAAAGTCAGCAATTTTCAATTCGGCGAATTTCGAAATCAAAACAAGTGAACTGGTTTCAGGAACTTATTTGATTTCTGTATTGGATTCAAAATCCGGTAAAATGCTGGCGGAAAAATTATTTATTAAGTAAACAGAAAACAATATCGAATATGTGTAAACGCTTTGCTGCATTTGCAGCCTTCCTGTTATTTATCGCCTTTGCATCTCATGCACAAAACAGAAAAGTAACCGGTAAAGTATTCAGTGATGAAAACGGTCCATTGTCGGGTACCACAATTCAAATCAAAGGATCCAAGCTCAACATCGCAACAGACAATGACGGATCGTTTAGTATAAACATACCCGACAAAGGAAATGTAACACTTAAGGTCTCTCACATTGGATATGAATCTAAAGAGTTTGTAATAAAAAATCAATTTGATTTCCCTAATATCGTGCTGGCAAAAAAACAAAGTGAGATTGATGCGGTTGTAGTTGTTGGATATGGTACTTCAAGAAGAAAAGATCTTACTGGTTCGGTTGAAAAATTGGATTTGAAAGATTTGTCAAAAGCACCTGTGAGAAGTTTTGAAGAAGCTTTGGGTGGAAGAGCTGCCGGTGTGCAAGTGGTTTCTTCCGATGGACAACCTGGTTCACCGGTTTCAATTGTCATCAGAGGAAACAATTCCATCACTCAAGACAATTCACCTTTGTATGTAGTTGATGGTTTTCCAGTAGAAGGGTATAACAACAATGCGATCAATGTTTCTGATATTGAATCTATAGAAGTTTTAAAAGACGCTTCTGCTGCAGCCATTTATGGAGCAAGAGCGGCAAATGGTGTAATCATCATCACTACCAAAAAAGGGAAATCCGGAAAGACCGAAATCAGCTACAATGCATATGTAGGCGTTAACCAAATCATCAAAAAAATCGACGTACTATCTCCATATGAATTTGTTAAATATCAGTACGACTATGATTCCATCAATTGTAAAAATTATTATTTGAGTAATGGCAGAACTATTGATTACTATAAAAATGTGAACGGCGTAAACTGGCAAGATTTAATTTTCAGAAATTCAATGATGATGAATCATGAACTGGCGATTCGCGGTGGTAATGAATTTACCAGCTTTTCACTGTCGGGCTCTGCACTAAATCAAGATGGTATTGTGAAATATTCAGGATACAATCGTTATCAGGGAAGAATAAGACTAGACCATAAAATCAATAAAAAAGTAAAAGTTGGGATGAATCTCAACTATAGTTCATTAAAATCTTATGGCACTATTCCTTCCTCTTTATCCAACTCATCATCATCTACAAGTAATTTGATGTACAGTGTTTGGGGATATCGCCCGGTTACAGGTGATAGTCTTACTGATCTTTTGTCGGGTACAGATCCTGCATTTGATTTGAATTTGAATGATTCAAGATTCAATCCCCAGGAAACTGTTCAGTTTGAACAAAGAAACAGATACAGCAATGTGATGAACAGCAATTTCAATTTTGATTATCAAATCAGAAAAGACCTATTATTCAAATCAACTTTTGGGGTTATCAATGATGTAGGTAGAAATGAAGAATTCAATGGAAAAAATACTTATTCAGGAAGTCCGAATACAGCAGCCGGCAGGGTAAATGGTGTTAACGGGTCCATCGTGAACAACACAAAAAATACTTACGTCAATGAAAATACACTTTCCTACAATCATAAGATCAACAACAAAAACAGTTTTGATGCGCTTTTGGGAGCAACAGTACAAAGTGTGAAACAAAATATTTTTGGAGCTGCTGCCACTCAATTGCCAAACGAACAACTTGGTCTTTCTGGTTTGGATGAAGGCAGGCCTTCAACAATTACTTCTTACCAGTCAAAAAATAA
This sequence comes from Chitinophagaceae bacterium, assembly GCA_947452875.1. Taxonomy (GTDB): domain Bacteria; phylum Bacteroidota; class Bacteroidia; order Chitinophagales; family Chitinophagaceae; genus Ferruginibacter. Next base: position 26,240 of record CANGEZ010000002.1, on the reverse strand, counting down.
TCTCGTTTCATTTTTGTCTAGGATCAATTACAATTACAATTCAAAATATTTGATGACAGTGTCGATGAGAGCAGATGGCTCTTCAAAGTTTGCACCTAAAAACAAATGGAGTTATTTTCCTTCCGGTTCTGTGGCCTGGAGATTCAGCAAAGAAAGTTTCATGAAAAGTTTCAAATTCCTGAAGGATGGAAAACTGAGATTCAGCTATGGTGTACTCGGTAACAACAGGGTTTCAGACTTCGCCTATTTGAGTACGTTATCTACACAGGCAGTTCTTGCTTATCCATTCAATGGTGTGATTACAAATACGATAGTTCCCAATGCACTAGGTAATCCCAATCTGAAATGGGAAACTACTTCCCAAGCAAATCTTGGTTTGGATTTGAATTTGTTCAGCGAAAAAATTACCATTACTACTGATGTTTACAATAAAGTAACTTCAAACTTGTTGTTGAATGCTCAATTGCCGCCATCTTCAGGCTTCACACAAGCGTATAAGAATGTTGGTAAAGTACAAAACAAAGGATTGGAATTCTCTATTAGTACTAAGAATTTTGATCATGATGATTTCAAATGGACAACCAGCTTTAATATCTCATTCAACAGAAACAAAGTGCTTGCGCTTAATGATGGTCAGGAATCATTGTTATCAAATATAAATTGGGATAATCAATGGAGAGGATTGCCTGCTTACATGGCCAAAGTAGGACAACCATTGGGTTTGATTTATGGTGTCATTTGGGATGGAAACTATCAATATAGTGATTTCATCAGAAGTGGAGCAGGAACATACACGCTGAATCCCACGGTAACATCAAATACATCTGTTTATGATCCTGCTATTCAGCCCGGTTACATCAAATACAGAGATTTGAATGGCGACAGAATCATCAATGACAATGACAAGACCATCATCGGTAATACCAATCCTGATTTCATTGGCGGGTTTACCAACAATGTGAAATATAAAAATTTCGATCTTAATATTTTCTTTCAGTTTTCTTACGGCAATGATATCTTGAATGCCAACAGACTGGTGTTCGAAGGCAACTCGGGAAGGATTTTACAAAATCAATTCACCACAGTATTGAACAGATGGTCTCCAGAAAATCAAAACAATGTTATGTTTATTGCCAGAGGTGATGGCGACAGAGTATATTCATCCAGAGTTGTAGAAGATGGTTCTTACCTGCGTTTGAAGACTTTACAGTTGGGTTATCAGATGCCAGAGAAGCTAATGAAAAAATCAGGGATTAAAAATCTTCGTTTTTATTTGTCTGCACAAAATCTCATTACGTGGACCAAATACACAGGTGTAGATCCTGAGGTTTCCGTGTACAATTCAGCGTTAACACCAGGCTTTGATTATTCAGTTTATCCGAGAGCGAAAACATTAACCTTTGGTTTGAATTTGAATCTATAATTCATGCAATCCAAAATTAAAAATGGCAAATGATTAAAAAAATTAAAAATAAATACATGAACACTTTTTTCAAGATGGCTGCCGGAATATTGTTTGTTTCTGTTGTTGCGGTTTCATGCAATAAAATACTGGACTCCAAGCCGGCTGATTTTATCGCATCTGAACAATACTTCAACACAGAAGCAGATTTAAATATGGCATTGGGCGGTGTTTACAGTTCATTGGCTCAGGATGGAACTTACGGAAGATACATTCCCATAGAGCTTGAAATGGGAAATGATGAGGGCCATTACAACAACAGAAACAATTATAGTAATGTTCCAAGTTTATACGACTGCCAATCATCAACAAAAATTTATGCTGATTGCTGGACAGCACTTTATCAGGGAATCGGCAGAGCCAATCTCTTACTTGCCAACATCGACAAAGCTACAGCAAGTGATACAGCAAAACGTAATATCAGAGGAGAGGCTTTGTTTTTAAGAGCCTTCAATTATTTTCAACTAGTGAGCAGGTTTGGTGATGTGCCATTAATTCTCACCCCGACAACACAAGTTAGCAATCCTAATTATCCGCGCACACCTTCAATTGAAGTTTACAATAAAATTGTGGAAGATATGAAAACAGCGGATACACTTGTCCGTGAGATTACTCAAATCGGAAACGGATCAAGGGTTTCAAAAACAACAGTCGAAGGTATTTTGGCAAGGGTGTATCTGAAAATGGCCGGGCATCCGCTGATGCTTGGTTTACCTGCCTATGACTCTGCCAGAACTTATGCACTCAAAGTAATCACCTCCGGAGTACATTCACTGAACCCAAGTTACAAGCAGGTGTTCATCAATCACTCACAGGATTTGTATGACTATAAAGAAAGTATGTGGGAGATTGAATTCTATGGCAACAACACACCTCAAGGTGCAGTTCCTCCGGGCTGTCGCTTTGCCAGTCAATTGGCCATGCGATATTCAGGAACTGATCCCAATCCGCAAATTGTATATGGTTATGGCTCTTATGTTCCGAGCGGTGTACTTTACAATATTTATGCTACCTATCCATCAGATACTTTAAGAAGAAACTGGAATATGCCGGAATTCACTTACAACTCAAGCACGAGTCCGAGAACAACAACAAATTATGCACCCGGTACTTATACATTTGAAAGAGATTGCGGCAAATGGAAAAGAGATTATGAAACTTTAATACCTAAGCAAAGAGATTGGGGTCCTACTAATTTTCCGGTGTTGAGATATTCTGATGTTTTACTGATGGCAGCTGAAGCTATCAATGAGGTGGACGGTCCAACTGCCGAAGCACTTGGCTATCTGAATCAAGTAAGGTCTCGTGCGCTAGCCTTGAGAATTTTCCCTTCACAGGCTTCAACACAGGCTGCTTTCAGAAAAATCATTCAGGATGAAAGAGCCAGAGAGTTATGTTTTGAAGCACTTAGAAAATTCGATTTGATCAGATGGGGCATCTTTAATGCAAGAATGGATTTTACGAAAAATGCTATTGCCAACAGCTCTGCAACTTCAACCAATAAAAACAGATTCTTAGGTGGTTATTTCAATGTGAAACTAAGAGATACTTTGTTGCCCATTCCAAGTGCTGAAATATCCGTGAATTCATTGATGACTCAAAACGCAGGCTGGTAATTTAAAAACAGAATAAATCATTTATAATAATGAAAAAGACTTTATTTTTTACAGGTATGATTTCCCTTGCATTTCTTTTTTCTTGCAAGAAGAACGTTCCGGGATATACTGAAGATGGTTACTCATTTGATGCCAGCTTGCCTGTTGCAACAATTGATAGTGCTGATACAGCTCAATTCCTTCTTTCTGAAAATCCTGATGTGATTAGTTTTTACTCTGGTGAAATTGGTCATGAATATGCAAATAGAGAAAGAACAATTCTACAGGGTGGGAGACTCCAATTAAAATTTGAAACAAGAGTTCAGTTTCAACCTGCAGATACTTTGGATGTGATGTTATCCAATGATTTCACCGGCATTTATGATTCAACGAATGTTGCCAATGCGCATTGGAAAAGACTTACCGATTTGTTTTTATTTCCAACACCTGCATCTACACTCAGTACCTTTTATCCTTCAGGTCCTACCTCAGGAGATTTTGTTGATTTGACAGATAGTGTGATACCGGGTCAACCATGTTACCTTGCTTTCAGATATGAAAATACCAAACCTACAAATATCGTTTGGAGCGTTGGTAAACTGGCGTTGTACAATGTATTCACCAACGGCGTTCCCAATGCAGCGGTTATCGATTCTAATCAAATTACTTCCGGAAATTTCGCGCCCGTTCAATTCACAGATCCAACACCTCGTGTGACCACATCATCTACTTATTTGAAAATTTCAAATTCAACAACAGAGCCTTTCGGTTCTCAATATTGGCATGTATCTCGTCCATTGAATCCTAGTGCTGTAGCACCTGATGCACCTATTGTGATCAAAAATATCACACAAAGTCCTTTGGCAAAATTCAATTATGTATATAACAAGCCAGGAACGTATAAAGCAACTTTTGTTGCAGCATACAAACGCCTGAATTTCGATAAAACCTTTATCAAAGAATTTACAGTAGTCGTACAATAAAATAAATCGTAAAAAATTAATTGAAAAATGATGATTAAGGGCAGGAAAAAAATATTGGTTTCAATTTTGTTATTGTTTGCTTCAGCAATCATTAGCCATGCCCAATCTCAAAAATTATTTTCAGACAGTACCGTCATTCAAGCGAAAATCTGGAGTAAAGATGAAAACAAACAAGTTCATTACTCAGAGTGGCAATCTTTTCCTGCAAACAGCGTTACGGATGTTATTGGCTACAATCCTTCACAAAAAGAAAAAACGGTAAATGCTTCATCCAAAAAGAATAGTTTTTTTCACACTGAAAAAATAAACAACAGATGGTTTGTGGTCAACCCTGAAGGAGAAGCCATTGTTATTACAGCCGTAAACGGCATCAAAATTTCAAAATCAGATTTTATACCGGAAGGATTTTCCGGAAAAATAGACTGGATTTCAAAAACCATTGATACGCTAAGACAATTAGGTTTCAACACCGCCGGTTGCTGGAGCGATACAGGAACAATAATACAATATAACCGCATTGCACAAAATCCTTTTGCTTATACTACTCAATTGAATTTGTTGGCCGGCTTTGCTTCTGATTGCAGAAAGAAAAATCCCGATTTAAAATCTTTGTCAACACTTTCTTTCATTTTCGACAAAGATTTTCCTGCTTTCTGTGAAGACAAATGTGCCACTATCGCCTATTTGAAAAATGACAAAAACTTATTGGGTCATTTCTCCGATAATGAATTGCCATTCACCAATTCGGAAATGAAATCATTGCTCAATGACAACAACAGTGCTGATAAATGTTTCACCGCTTTGAAAGACTGGATGAAATCAAAAGGTGTTGATTCATTGACCGACGATTTGAAAAAACAATTCATCGGTTATGTGGCCGGAAAATATTATGCCATTGTAGCTGCTGCCATCAAAAAAGCGGATCCCAATCACATGTATATCGGATCAAGAATCCATTCCAACGCAAAAAACAACAAATATATTTTTGATGCGGCAGAACCTTTTGTAGACATCATTTCCATCAATTATTATGGCGACTGGAAACCTAAAAAAGATTACTTGAATGATTGGATCAATTGGTCAAACAAACCTTTTTTCATAACAGAATTTTATACAAAAGCAGAAGAAACCGGCATGAGCAACAAAAGCGGTGCGGGCTGGATTGTAAAAACACAACAAGATCGTGGCATCCATTACCAGAATTTTTGCATGCAGTTGTTACAAGCAAAAAACTGTGTAGGCTGGCATTGGTTCAGGTATCAGGATAATGATCCAAATGATGCCAAAGCAGACGAATCCAACAAGGATTCTAATAAAGGACTCGTAAACCTAAACTTTCAATTTTATAAAGAACTGGCTGATAAAATGAAGGAGTTGAACACACATAAGTATCAACTGATCGGCCTTTTCGATTCAAAAACCAACTAGCAAAATGAACAAATTGTTTTCATTAAAAGACAAAGTCATAGTCGTAACCGGTGGCACCGGTGTGCTGGGAAAATCTTTTGTAAGAGGCATTGCCGCTGCCGGCGGAAGTGTGGTCATTATCGGAAGAGACATTAATAAAGCAAATGACCTAGCAGAAGAAATCAATGCCAATGGCGGAAAGGCCTTGCCTATTTCAGCTGATGTGTTGAGCGAAGAACAGATGATTGCCGCTAAAGAAAAAATCATTTCAGTTTTCGGAAAAATAGATGGCCTTGTAAATGCAGCAGGTGGAAATATACCGGAAGGTGTGTTACAAAATGGCGCAAATATTTTTGAACTGAATATCGAAGGCATGAAAAATGCACTTGTATTAAACGTTTGGGGAACAGTGATTCCAACCCAGATTTTTGGAAGCATAATGGCTCAAAACGGAGGCGGAAGCATTGTGAACATTTCTTCGGTTAGTCCTAAACGTGCGTTGACCAAAGTATTGGGATACAGCATGGGCAAAGCCGCTATAGATGCGTATAATCAATGGTTCGCGGTTGAAACTGCAAACCGATTTGGAGACACCATCAGAATGAATGCATTGATGCCCGGTTTTTTTCTCACAGAACAAAACAGAACCTTGCTGACGAATCCTGATGGGTCATTAACTGATCGCGGAAATCTTATTATCAAAAACACGCCGTTTAAAAGATTCGGCAATCCTGATGAATTGATAGGGGCGTTGGTCTATTTATTAAGCGACGCCTCAAAATTTGTTACGGGAACACAAATTGGTGTAGATGGTGGATTCAGTGTTTTCAGTGGTGTATAAAATTATATTAAACAAAATGGTGAATAACAACTTTCATATCAATAATAGAACAGCAAACAGAAATTTGCTGTTTTGTTTTTTAATGTTTTTCAGCACTCAGGTTATTTCACAGTCATTGTCTTCAAGAAATGACAGTTTAATCAATAACAACTGGAAGTTTACCCAACAACCAACATCCGATCCATTCAGAGCAGATTACGATGATTCAAAATGGGAATCAGTAACTATACCTCATTGCTTCAATAGCACAGATCCATACGATGATGATAATGATTATTACAGAGGCATAGTGTGGTACAGAAAAAAGATGGCATTTAATGAATCTGTTAAAAACAAAAAGCTTTTTTTAAGATTCGACGGTGTCAATAATATTACAGATGTTTTTGTAAATGGTGCTTTCGCCGGAAGACATAAAGGAGGCTACACCGCTTTCAATGTTGACATTACGCCATTTGTAAAACTTGATGGTACAGAAAATGTGATTGCATTAATGGTGAATAATGCGCCTAATCTTTTTCTTCCTCCATTGGATATTGGTTACACCATATATGGTGGCGTATATAGAAATGTACATTTGGTTACAACAAACAAAATTCATTTTTCAATGAATGATTATGGCGCATCAGGTGTTTATGTAACCATGCCCAATTTGGAAAAACAATTGCCGATTATCAAAGTAAACACCAGAATTAGCAATGAATTGCCACTTTTTAATAAGCTTACCATTTCAAACAAATTGTATGATCCGTTTAAAAACTTAACTGCCAGTTTCGATCAGCAAATAAACATAGACGGAAAACAAGACAGTTCCTATCAGATGATGAGCGAACCCATCAATCATACAGTGTTGTGGTCGCCTGAGCTTCCTTATTTATACAGACTGGAAACAAAGATTATAGTTGATGGCCAAATTTTGGACAGCATTTACAATTCAGTGGCGTTTAAGCGTTATCGTTTTGATGCTGACAGTGGTTTCATCCTAAACGGAAAAAAATATGTCTTAAAAGGTACCAATCGTCATCAAGACATGATGGGCAAGGGTAGCGCATTGACTGAAGAAGACCATGAAAGAGATTTGCAAATCATCAAAAACATGGGTTGTAATTTTTTGCGTCTGGCACATTACCCACAAGATCCTTATGTGCTGAAACGCGCTGATGAAATGGGTTTGTTTATATGGGAAGAAATTCCTCTGGTCAATTACATGAACATCTCCGATGAATTTGTAAACAACTGTGGCACTATGATCAGAGAGATGATTCGTCAGCATTATAATCATCCTTCAGTTATTCTATGGGGTTCGATGAATGAAATATTTCTTAACGATTACTATAACAAACGATCGCAAAAAATTACCGATTCCATTTACGGTGACAATGTAAGAATGACGGAAGAAAAATTAGACAGAATCGTTCGTGAAGAAGACAGTATCCGTTACAGCACACTTGCCATGCACATGAGCAGCGATTATGATAAATTTAAAATTGATGTGATTCCGCAAGTTGCCGGCTACAATATTTATAATGGTTGGTACAGTGGTAAAGTGGAAGAGTTTGGAAAAACGTTTGACAAGAAACATGAAAGCAAGCCCAATCAAATTATTTTGGTAAGTGAATACGGCGCCGAATCGGATTTGAGTGTGAATACAGAACATCCAACAAGACTTGACAATACCGGTCAGTATCAAAGGTATTTCCATGAATCTTATTTAGAACAAATCAAACAAAGACCATACTTCGCGGGATCAGCTATTTGGAATCAATTTGATTTTGGCAATCCGAATATCGGTGGCACCATTTCCAACATCAATCACAAAGGCATGTACACTTGGGACAGAAAGCCCAAAGACGTTTACTATTTGTACAAAGCCAACTGGAATCCCGAGCCGATGGTGTATATCGCAGCCCGCGACTGGCCCATCAGAAAGGGAATCAAAGGCGACAGCTCAACTATTGATGTATATTCAAACGCCAAAGAAGTGAGTTTGTATTTGAATGGTAAAAGCGTCGGTAAAAAGAAAACTAACGGTATCGGAAAATCGACGTGGAAATTGTTGTTGATTAATGATATTCTGATCAGCGATGATCTGGACAGAATAAGATATAATGAACCAATCAAAAATTGCATTATAGCAAAAGCAATTATCAACAAAAAAACAATAACAGATACTTTTTACATTTCATACAAAAGTTATGACACTTTATTGAACAATTTTGGTGCTGCGCGTTTAATAGATGAGTCGACATTGAAAATCAACTGTGGCTCCAATGCGCAATACATCGACAAGGATAAGAATATTTGGATTGAAGACAAGCCTTATTCAAAAGGCAGTTTTGGTTATACCTCAGGAACACCATCATTCATTAGTTTGAAAGGAAAGATTACCAACACCGATAAGACTCCATTGTTGTACACTTATTTAAATGATGTAAAATTTTATCGTTTAGACATGCCTGATGGTGATTATGAAATTGAACTGTATTTCGCAGAGCCTGAATTTCATGAAGCAGCGAAAAGAGTTTTCGATGTGACCATCAACAACAATAAAGTTTTGACTGATTTTGATTTGAATAAAGAAGCTTCTTACTGCGAAGCCGTGATGAAAAAATTCAATATTACAGCAAAAAATAATCAAGGAATAGAAATAAAATTTGAAAACAAAAAAGGTAAAGCCATATTGAATGGCATTGCTGTAAGAAAAAAATAAAATTGAAAAAAAGAAACTATCATATCGTCATTATACTGATTTTGTCATTGACACAAACCAGTTCATTTGCAAAAATCATAATGCCTGCCATGTTCAGTGATAACATGGTGTTACAGCAGAATACACAAGTCGCTATATGGGGAAGTGGCAATCCTTCTTCAATCATTCATATTTCTTGTCCATGGAGAACAGGCGGTACAAAGCAATATCCAATTCTTGAATATGCCTGTGTATCAGATAGGAGTGGCAGTTGGAGGACATTTATTAAAACACCTACAGCAGGGGGCCCATATACCATCACCATATATGACAAGGATACCGTTACCATCAACAATGTACTGATTGGGGAAGTGTGGTTCTGTTCGGGGCAATCCAATATGGAGATGCCCATGCGTGGATTTAAAAATCAGCCGGTAGCGAATTCCAATGAAATGTTATTGGAAGCAGATAACAATCAACTACGCCTTTTTGACACCAAAAGAAATGCAAACGTAATTCCTGTAGATACTGTAGGAGGAGAATGGAAAATGTCGAACACTGAAGTTGCTTCTGAATTTAGTGCGGTTGCTTATATGTATGGCTCGATGTTACAGAAAAAACTGAACGTGCCTGTAGGCATTATCGTTAGTAGCTGGGGGGGAACCAAAATTCAAACCTGGATGGATGCTGAATCCTTGACTGATTTCCCAAAAGATATCAAAGAATATACTACCAAGATTGATACCTCAAAAGAAAAACACAAATTGGCCACTACGTTATTCAATGGAATGATTGCGCCATTTGCAGGATATGGCATTAAAGGTTTTATTTGGTACCAGGGCGAAACCAATCGTTATGATCCGGCAGGTTATTTAAAACTACTTCCTAAGATGGTTTCGAGCTGGAGAACGCATTGGCAATCGAAGGATAGCCTGCCTTTTTATTATGTACAAATTGCACCTTATGGAAACAAAGACACAACAAAAAGTGTAAGAGGAGTTCGTGAAGCGCAGATGAAAGCCATGGCTATTATTCCTAATTCAGGAATGGCGATCACTACAGACATTGGCACTGAAGCATTTATTCATCCTCCTTATAAAAAAGAAGTGAGCCAGCGATTGTTGTATTGGGCTTTGGCAAAAACATATGGTTATAAAGGAATTTCATATTGTGGTCCAATTTATAATTCAATGTTCATTAATAAAAATATTGCCACCATAAAATTCGATTATGCAGAAAGAGGCTTAAGCACTTATGGAAATGATCTCGTGAATTTTGAAATAGCCGGCGAGGATAAAATTTTCTATCAAGCAAACGCAAAAATACAATCAGACGGAACCCTGAATGTATGGAGTGAAAAGGTTCCAAATCCAATAGCAGTAAGGTATGCATGGAAAGATTTTGTGAAAGGGGAATTGTTTAACACAGCTGGGTTGCCGGCTTCGTCGTTCCGAACTGATGAGTGGTAAAACAATTCAAAATTCAAAAGTAAAAAGTAAAAATTCAAAAACACCAAACAATAAACACCAAACAACAAACATACATTATGAACCAAATGCAACAAACCATGCGCTGGTATGGTCCGAATGACCCAGTGAGCTTGTGGGATATTAGACAGGCGGGATGTGCAGGAGTTGTAACCGCATTACACCATATACCTAACGGTGAAGTATGGACTACAGAAGAAATACAAAAAAGAAAAGCCGAAGTTGAAGCTGCTGGTATGGTATGGTCGGTTGTAGAAAGTGTTCCTGTGCATGAAGCGATAAAAACACATGCTGAAAATTATCAGATTTATATCAACAACTATAAACAATCTATCAGAAATTTAAGTGCGTGCGGAATCCATATTGTTACTTACAATTTTATGCCGGTAATGGATTGGACAAGAACCAATTTGGCTTATGAAATGCCCGACCGTTCTTTGGCGTTATTGTATGTAAGAGCAGAAGTGGTGGCTTTCGATTTGTTTATTTTGAAAAGAAAAAATGCAGTTGCTGATTATGCTGCTGAAGAAATAGAAAGAGCAACAAAAAGATTTTCCGAGATGAATGATAATGAGAAGCAATTACTCAAACAAAATATGATTAAAGGTTTGCCTGGCAGCGAAGAGAGTTTTTCTATTGAAGAATTTCAGGCAGCTTTGGATAAATACGATGGAATCGATGCAGCAAAACTTCGTGCTCACTTGATTTATTTCTTAAGTGAAATTGTACCTGTAGCAGATGAATGCAACGTGAAGATGGTGATACATCCTGACGATCCTCCTTATCCTTTATTGGGCTTGCCTCGTGTAGTGAGTACTGCTGCTGATGTTCAACAATTGATTGATGCAGTTCCTTCTTTAAATAATGGACTTTGTTTTTGTACTGGTTCTTTTGGTGTAAGAGAAGACAACGATTTGCCAGCCATGGTAAAACAATTCGGCGACAGAATCAATTTCATTCATTTGAGAAATACCAAAAGAAATGAATTCGGTGATTTCTATGAAGACAATCATCTGGAAGGAGATGCCGATATGTATGCTGTGATTAAAGAAATAGTAAGCATCATGCAAAGCAGAAATATTTCTATTCCTATGCGTCCAGATCATGGACATCAAATGTTGGATGATTTGAAAAAGAAAACCAATCCGGGTTATTCCGCCATTGGAAGATTAAGAGGACTTGCAGAATTAAGAGGACTGGAATTGGGAATCATGAGAAATGTTTTGGAATCAAAATAATTTAAATATTTAAACATGGAAAATGCTGTGTTTTCGAACGGAACAAAACAAAAAAAATCTGGAACTATTATCAATGATAATTTCTTATTGCAAAATGAAACAGCAAAACTGTTGTATCACGACTTTGCAAAAGATATGCCTATCATTGATTACCATAATCATTTACCCCCTGATCAAATAGCGGCTAATAAAAAATTCGATTCTATTACCGAAATCTGGCTGAAAGGTGATCATTACAAATGGAGAGCCATGCGCGGTTTGGCTGTAAATGAAAAATTCATAACTGGAAATGATACAACAGATGAAGAGAAATTTATGGCTTGGGCAACTTGTTTTCCGGACACCATTCGCAATCCTTTGTTTCACTGGTCGCAATTGGAATTGAAAAACAGTTTTGGTATTGATGAATATTTAAACAAAGACAATGCAATAAAAATTTATAATCATTGCAATGAAATACTAAAACAAGACACCCATTCTACTCAAGGCATTCTTAACTCTTATCAGGTAGAAATGGTGGGTACAACCGACGACCCTTGTGATGATTTGGTTTATCATAAAAAAATAAAAGCAGATAACATTGGAATAGATGTTTTGCCTTCTTTTAGGCCCGATAAAATTTTCAATATTGGAAACCGCGAAGCTTTCATTACTTATTTCCATCAATTGGAAAAAGCTGCCGACATGAGTATCACAACATTTGCTCAATTGCTGGAGGCGCTCGAAAAACGAATGGATTATTTTCATGAAAATGGTGCTCGTATCTCCGATCATGGCTTAACAAAAATGCCTGATCAATTTGAAATGAATACCGCTCTTGAAAAAGAATTCGAATTGTTCATACAAGGTTCTAATGCTACATCATTTTCTGCACCTGGAAACTTTGCTGGTGCAGTATTGCTTGCCTTATGCAAAATGTATCACAATCGTGGCTGGGTACAACAGTTTCATTTGGGTCCGCTCAGAAATACCAACTCAAGGTTATTGAGTTTATTGGGTGCTGATGCGGGAGTAGATACAATTGGGGATTTCAGTCAAGCGTCATCGTTAGCAAATTTTTTAAATGCTCTTGAAAAAGAAGGTCAATTAGCCAAAACAATTTTATACAATATCAATCCTGCAGATAACGATGTGTTTGCTGCAATGTGTTATAATTTTAATGATGGGATCACCAAAGGAAAAGTGCAATATGGTTCGGGCTGGTGGTTTTTAGATCAGAAAGATGGTATTGAAAAGCAATTGAACGCTTTATCAAATATGGGTACCGTAAGCACGTTTGTTGGTATGTTGACCGACAGCAGAAGTTTTCTTTCATATTCTAGACATGAATATTTCAGAAGAGTTTTATGCAATTTATTTGGCGACGAAATGGAAAAAGGTTTGTTGCCCGATGATACCAAATGGATTGGAAATATTGTACAAAATATTTGCTATCACAATGCGAAAGAATATTTTAATTTTTAAAAAGATTTATTGAGATGTTAGAGATTATCAGCAATGCAATCAGTTATACAAACAAGAAAGCCATCATCAGTAATGGTGTTGATTACAGTTATGCCCAATTGCTTGAAGCTTCTGAACAATTTGCATCATTATTGCTCGAAACTGATGCTGATTTACATGAAGCGCGTATCGGATTTATGGTAGACCCTGGTTTTGATTATGTGAAAGTGCAATGGGCCATCTGGCGTGCAGGAGGTATAACCGTTCCCATGTGTCTCACGCATCCGTTGCCATCATTGCAATATGTGATTGAAGATACAGAAGCTTCTATTATTGTGGTATCACCTCAGTATGAAGCTTTGTTGAAAGACCTTACTGCTGAAAAAAATATCCGCTTGATTGTTTTGGGAGATGAAAACAATGTTGCTCCAAAAACATTACCTGATATTGATGCCAAAAGAAGCGCCATGATTTTATATACGAGCGGCACAACTAATAAACCAAAAGGTGTGGTTACCACTCATGAAAATCTCGAAGCGCAGATTTCTACTTTAGTAAAAGCCTGGGAATGGAGTCAGAACGATCACACCATTTGCGTATTGCCTTTGCATCATGTACACGGAATCGTTAATGTGGTGTCAAGCTCATTATGGAGCGGTGCTGTTTGTGAATTTATAAACGGATTTTCTGCTGAACATATCTTCCAACTTTTTCAAAAAGGAGCCATCAACGTTTTCATGGCAGTACCTACAATTTATTTCAAACTCATCACCTACTGGGAATCGTTAACTGAGGCGCAGCAACAATCAATGACGGAATGTATGTCAAAATTCAGATTAATGGTTTGTGGTTCGGCGGCATTGCCAGTTTCTGTAATGGAAAGATGGAAAAACATCAGCGGACATGTGTTGTTGGAAAGATATGGCATGACAGAAATCGGAATGGCCATTAGCAATCCCTATCATGAGGAAAGAAGAGCGGGTTATATTGGAAAGCCTTTGGAAGGTGTAGATGTTAAATTGGTGAATGAAGAATATCATGAAGTTAAACCTGGAGAATCTGGCGAAATCTTAGTGCGCGGCAAAAATGTTTTTAAAGAATATTGGAGAAAACCAGAAGCCACTGCAAAAGAATTTACAGCAGATGGTTGGTTCAAAACAGGAGATGTAGCGATTGTGGAAGACGGATATTACAGGATCATGGGTCGCAATTCAGTGGACATTATCAAATCTGGCGGGTATAAAATATCTGCATTGGAAATCGAAGAAGAGCTGAGAAAATATGAATTGATTACTGATTGTGCGGTTGTAGGAATTCCTAATGATGAATGGGGCGAGTTGATTGTATCAGCCATTGTTGATAAAGATGAAAACATCAACACGGATGAATTAAACAAATGGCTCAGAGAAAAAATGGCGGCGTATAAAACTCCAAGGAAATATTTGATTGTAGATGAGTTGCCAAGAAATGCTATGGGTAAGGTTACCAAAAATGATGTCAAAAAATTATTCGAATCATGATGAAGATTTTAAAATCCATTTTACTTTTTTTGTTTTGCTTTTGTGCAAATCATACAATTGCTCAGAAAAGATTTAAAGATGAAGTTTTTTCATCTTTAGATTCTGTAAACAATGTTCAATATGGAGAAGCCATAAATATAAAGGGAGATAAAGAAAAATTATTGCTTGATGTCATTTTTCCTTCCAGAGGAGATACCTTGAAATACCGACCATTGTTGATTTTTATACATGGCGGTGGTTTTCAAAACAATTCTAAAAATGGTAGTTATAGTTCGATGGTTTGCAATTCTTTTGCAAAAAGAGGATATGTTACAGCGTCTATAGATTACCGTTTGGGTGTTGAAAAATCTGGTTATGAAGATGGAAAGGAAGCCAAGACTAATAAAGATTATGCAGAAGCCTTATATCGTGCCCAGCAGGATGGAAGAGCAGCTGTTCGTTTTTTCAGGAAACATGCTGAAGAATATGGCATTGATACTTCTCAGATATTCTTAACCGGAAGTTCGGCAGGCTCAAAAACATGTTTGGCTATTGCTTACATGAACGAAAATGAAATTCCTGCTGCCGTTAATCAAAAAAAATGGGGAACGCTTGAAGGCAACAGTGGTAATGAAGGGTATTCTTCCAAAGTCAATGGTGTCATGAATGCATGGGGTGCTATGATTGATTACAAATGGATTCAAAAAGGCGATGTGCCTTTGTTTAATACTGCAGGAACAGAAGACAAGACCGTTCCTTATGACAGCTCTTATGATTACCACGGATTCAAATATGGACCTTACATACTCTTCCAGCATTGCCTTTCATTGGGAATCGCTACAGGATGGCGTCCTTTCTACGGTACCGGACACACGCTAGATAACAACAAAACCAAACAAGACAGTTGTGTGCAATCCATGGCGGTCTGGTTATACACCCAACTCAAAATCAATAAAGGTAAAAATGAGGAAGGTGTTTTTCGTTGGGACAAAGACATCAACACATTCGACAGTTTGAATAAAGCAGAAAAATATGCTGATAATGCGATTATGTTTATAGGAAGTTCTTATATCAGAATGTGGAAGAATATCAGAATAGACTTGGATTACAAAGACATCATTCATCGAGGGTTTGGCGGTTCTAATTTGATAGACGTTTCTTATTACATCAAGCGTATTGTATATCCTCATCAACCCAAAGCCATTTTCATTTATGTAGGAAATGATATCACGGCAACAGAAAAAGACAAATCACCTGATCAGGTTCTGGAATTGTATAAATACATTGTAAAAACCATCCGTGAAAAATATCCAACCACACCGATAACATGGTTGGCCATTTCGCCAAGCGAAAAAAGATGGAGTGTGTGGGATAAAATTCAACAGGCGAATAATTTGGTAAAAACATTTACAGCGTCACAACCGAATTTATTTTATATAGATGCAGGGCAACAATTTTTAAATGCTGATGGAAAACCCAATGCTGCATTATATCGCGATGATAAATTGCATTACAATGACGAAGGATATAAATTATGGGGAAAATCCATCAAAGAATCTGTAAATAAAATTACAACAGGTAAATAATTAAAATAAAAAACAACACAAATGAAAATATATGGAGTAGCCATTTTAGCAGGATGTTTTTTAGTAGGTCATGTATTGGGCGATCAACTAGGAAAATCATTGGGTATGAGTGGTAATTTAGGTGGTGTCGGTTTTGCCATGTTGATTTTAATACTTTTTAATGATTACTTCAAAAAGAAAGGCATCTTGAAGCCTGAAACCGAGAGTGGGATGTTATTCTGGAGTACGATGTATATTCCTGTGGTTGTTGCGATGTCCGCTTCACAAAATGTAAAGGCGGCAATGTCGGGAGGTTGGGTGGCTCTACTTGTTGGCATATTCGCAACTGTAGTATGTTTTGCAACCGTGCCTTTGATCATCAGTTATGTAAAAAATAAAGCTCAACAATAAAATAAAAGATGAAAGATCTTGCCGGAATATTAGATAAAAATGGATTGGTATTTGCATTCTTATTTGTGGGAGTCGTGATGTATTTGTCTTACATTATCTCCAAAAAATTGACCAATCATAAAATACCTGGTGCTGCAATTGCCATTAGTGTAGGTTTGTTATTGGCTTATTTTGGTGGTGGTGAAAAAGGTTTGGCATCTGTTCCTGCATTTTCAGGATTGGCTATACTTGGTGGTTCCATGATGAGAGATTTTGCTATTGTCGCAACTGCCATGGGCGCGAGTTTTTCTGAAATTAAAAAGACCGGCTTGGTTGGTATTTTCTGTTTGTTGATTGGAACTGTAATCGCATTTGTGATTGGAGGATCTATAGGTTATGCTATGGGATATACTGACGCCAAAAGTTTTGCTACGATCGGTGGCGGTGCCTGTACATTCATTGTTGGGCCTATTACAGGTGGAGCAGTTGGTGCTTCATCCGAAGTGATTGCCATTAGTATAGCCATAGGCGTTATTAAGTCTGTTATTGTTACCATCTCAACACCTTTCCTTGCGAAGCGGCTTGGTGTATGCGACCCTCAATCCGCAATGATTTTTGGAGGTGTTGTTGGTTCTACAAGTGGCGTATCCGCTGGACTAGCTGCAACAGATATCAAACTCGTTCCTTACGGAGCCTTAACAGCAACATTTCATACAGCCATGGGTTGCTTGTTATGCCCATCAATACTTTATTTTATAGTAAACAAAATCATAGGAGCATAAAAAAATAAAATGATTATAGAACACGGTACCCCTGCATTTAAAAGTGAATGGTTTGATTTTATAAAAGAAGACCCCGTGCATCCTGGTATATCAATAAAAAGAAGAATAACCGGAAACCGTACCATTTTTGTTTATGCGCAGGATGATATTCCTCAGTTTATGATTTGTGCAAGAATTGGAAATCGTATTCCTCATAATATGGCAGAAGTGTTGAACGATGATGGATACAGCAGTAAATACGATGTTACCTTTGCCATATTTTATTCCATATTCAGATTGTCGACATGCACTATAAAAGGTGCGGGCACAATGGCTATAAAAACTTTGATAGAACATTGCAGATTGAAAGGCATTAATAATTTCTACACCTTATCTCCTTCTCCTTTGATGAAAGATTGTTTCAATACGAAACCGGATGAGCCTTCTATCAGAAAATATTTAGAATCTTGGGATGGGCCTGTAGCAAAATTCCATTTGAGTAATGGAGCTAGAATCCACAGTATTAATTTTGATGCTGATTACAGTGAACAAAGATTAAATGAGAGCTGGGGGATTATGATTAACTATGATTATAACGCGTAGGCTTATACTTTTTCATCTGCATATTCTCCCTTTAGAGCGTAATAGCCAAAAATTAATAATCCGCCTACAACGATTGGCGTTAGTACAAACATGTTTACGATTCCAAAAACAAGATCGTCTTGTTTTCCAGTTTGAAATTTAGGAATACCCATAATGATGATGTTAAAATAACCTACAGCTATTCCCATTACTATCCAAACTATGCCTGAGTATTTTTTTAATGTATTCATCTTTTAATCTTCGGTTTTATTATTTGTTTTATTTAAGAAAATCATTCCAATCACAAAGCAAACAGCTCCTATGATTATAGGATACCACAACCCATTCAAATACCATTCAGGATTGTTTTCTGATTTTGCTGTAGTAACGAGATAAGTAGCTACTGTTGGTAACAACCCTCCAAAAACACCATTACCAATATGATAAGGCAATGACATAGATGTGTATCTTATTTTCGCTGGAAACAACTCTACCAAAAATACAGCAATCGGACCATACACCATAGTTACAAATAATAGCTGAATGAATACAAGTAATACGATAGTCCAATAACTAGTATTGTTCAGCGTTATCGATTTTTTTATTTCTTTATTTTCTTTGACGATTCCGTTGGAGAGTAGTGTATCTTTTTTTATCAGTTCCATTGTTGTTCCATCTGTATAGAAACTTGTAGTAACTGTTGTTTGAATCAAACGGCTAGCACTTCCTTCAATAGGAAAAGATGTGATTTTTGTTTTTCTCTTTTCAGTGATTTCAATCTTTTTTGAACATTCTGTATTTGAAAATATTTCACTGTAAATAGGACGGTAAGCAATAATTGCGAGCAAAATGCCAAACATCATTATTTGTTTTCTTCCAATTTTATCTGATAAACCTCCGAACACAATGTAGAATGGAGTTGTGGCTAACAATGCGATAGCCATGATTGAATCTGTTTGTTGGTTGACAACACCACACACTTTTCCAATAAAACTCAAGGCATAAAATTGACCAGTGTAACAAACTACACCTTGTCCCATAGTTACACCAAATAAGGCAACTAAAACAAATTTGAAATTGTATCGATTACCAAAACTTTCTTTTAGTGGATTCTTTGAAACTTTCCCTTCTGCTTTTATTTTTGAATAGACAGGAGATTCTTCCATATTTCTTCGAATGAAGAAAGAGATGATGACCATTATGATTGAAATCCAAAATGGAATGCGCCATCCCCAATCTTCAAAAGATGTAGTACCCAGAAT
The DNA here is from genome assembly GCA_947452875.1 of Chitinophagaceae bacterium. Classification (GTDB taxonomy): domain Bacteria; phylum Bacteroidota; class Bacteroidia; order Chitinophagales; family Chitinophagaceae; genus Ferruginibacter. Next base: position 7,039 of record CANGEZ010000002.1, on the reverse strand, counting down.
ATTTCTGGTAATTAAAATCACAATCAGCGAAATAAATAAACCTGCGGCTCCTGTGATTTGTATCCAAGAAGTCCAGAAACCTCTTTCACTACTTGGCGAGTATTCGGCAACGTAAGTAGCAGCACCACCATATTCACCACCTAGTGCCAATCCTTGAAGCAATCTCAATATCAATACCAGCAAGGGAGCCCAATAGCCTATAGTGGCATAATTTGGTACACAACCAATTAAAAAAGTAGAACCACCCATTAATAACAATGTGACCATGAAGGTATATTTTCTGCCTATCAGGTCACCCAATCTTCCAAAAAACAAAGCACCAAAAGGACGTACCACAAATCCTGCAGCAAAAGTGGCTAAAGTTGAAAGAAAAGCAACGGTTTGATTTCCCTGTGGAAAAAATTTTGTGGAAATCACTACCGCCAAACTACCAAAAATAAAAAAATCGTACCATTCAATTAATGTACCTAATGAAGAAGCGATAATAATAGAACGAATACTATTTGTTGATTTCATAAACCTTTCATTTATTAAATGATTTTCAACCCATTTTTAATTAGTGTTTAAATATCGTCATTATTGATTAATAACCTACATATTCAAAAAGACTTGATATGAATCGTATTGAATTTCACGAAAACGTTTTCGTAGAAACATTCAAGTGTGTCCGTTTTTATTAAATAGTTATTAAAAAAGTAAATACAAATTGGCCTATTTTTAGAAACTCTTAATTGTAAGCCCCAATTCCACCCTTCAAAACAAAAATCCCCAACTCCTTAGAGAATGTTATTGCTTTAATAACAGCTTATTTTTAATCTAATTATTTTTTATTTATGAAATTTCAATATCCTTTAGTGATGTTGTTTGTTCTTGTCGGATATATTTCGCAAGCGCAGACTAATTATTACATTGATCAGGTTTCAGGTAATGATACCAACTCTGGTACATCAGTGGGTACTCCATGGAAAAACCTTACCAAAATTTACAATCTGACATTGACTGCCGGATCTACAATAAACCTAAAATCAGGTTCTGTATGGACATCACAGCAAATAAAATTTAAAGGCTCAGGTACCCCAACAAATTCAATTGTTGTGACTTCATATGGTAGCGGCGCCAAACCCATTATTCATGGAAATGGAATTATTGGTCAGGGCGTTGTTTATCTATATAACCAACAGTATATTGAAATCAATAATCTTGAAATTACAAATACACCCAACCAGCCTAACGATGCAGATTTTTTTCTGGGTATTTATAATGATACAGCTGCGGTAAATCTCAATCCACTTGGAGCAGATAGACGTGGTGTGATGGTGGCCATCGATGGTTATGGAACAGCAAATCATATTTATCTTAAAAATCTCAATATACATCATGTAAAAGGACAATTGGGAAGCGGCAGTACGAAAATAAATGGAGCGACACCAAAAAGAACCGGTGGTATTTATTTTGCCGTTTTGGATACCGTTGAAACCAGTTTAACAAAATCTAGATTTAATGATGTGTTGATAGACAGTTGCAATATTTACTACTGTGAGAACAATGGAATTTCTTTAGATAATGAATGGAATGTGTATTATCCTGGAGGCCAAAATTCATCAGTGGCTGCTGACCAAACAGAATATACAAACTGGTACAACAGAAGATTCAGTAGTGTATGGATAAAAAACAACACACTACATCACATTGGTAAAAATGCGATGATCATCCGTTGCACCGATGAAACAGGATTGATTGAAAAGAATGTTTGCTATGAAACCGCTTTGGGAACTACCGGTAACACCATGTTTACTGCACGTGCCAAAGGAACGGTGTTTCAATACAATGAAGGCTATTATAACAGAGCTACCACCCAGACGGTTGATCCCGGAGTCATTGATGGAAGCATGTATGATCCTGACTTTGGAAGTGTAGGTATCATTTTTCAATACAGTTACAGCCATGATAATTCACAAGGGATATATTGGGGTTGCAACACAAGATCCGCAACTAATAATACAACCGGTATTCCCGACCCCGGAGATATTGGATGTACCTTAAGGTATTGTGTTAGTCAGAATGATTTGGGCGATTTGGTATTTTTAAATTATTCTTCAGCTGGGAATGAAATTTACAACAATGTTTTTTATATAAAATCAGGAATTAACCCCAATATCATTCACGAAAATAGTGGCAATAATCATACGTATAATTTTTTCAACAACATCATCTATAACCTGAGTAGTGCGATTACCGGAGCTGATTATGTTTTTGGAACTGGCACAGGAGTGCAAACCAGAAATATTTCAAATAATACTTTTTATGGAAGCCATCATGCTACAGAACCTGCAGATCCATTTAAACTAATATCGAGTCCGCTTTTTCTTGGTGTTGGTACAGGAGCCACTGGAATTAATACATTGAGCGGATATAAATTACGTACCGGTTCACCTGCATTAAATTCGGGTAAGTTAGTTAGTAATAATGGAGGCTTTGATTATTTTGGAAATACAGTTTCTTCAACATCAGTTCCCAACAGAGGGTTTTATCAGCGATCAGGAGTTTCAACAACAGTGCCTACAGCCATTTCAATGAATTGTGGTGCAGCAACTTTTTCAACTGCAGCATCTGCAACAACAGTTTATAGTGGAACGGCTACTGTCCCTTATATTGGAGAAAACAGTATCGCTTATTCTGCAGGAAGTGCGATTGCATCTACAGGTGTAACGGGGCTTAATGCAGTTTTACAAGCAGGAACATCAGTTAATGGTGAAGGCACATTGACTTATAACATCACGGGTACACCTTCGGCTGCGGGTAATGCCAACTTTGCATTAAGCTTTGGTGGACAAACTTGCACTTTAACCATGGCTGTCAATTATCTTTCTCAAACTATTACATTCGCTGCACTTCCTCTTAAATCAATAGGAGACGCAGATTTTGCATCAGATGCAACATCAAGTTCAGCATTGACAGTTACTTATTCTAGTTCTAATGCTTCAGTTGCGACTATTGTAAATAATATGATTCATGTGGTTGGTTCAGGAATTGCAATAATTACAGCATCTCAATCTGGAAATGGTATTTATAGTGCCGCAACTAATGTGAATCAAAATTTTATTGTACGAACCAATTATGCATATTCACCATCTAACACAAATGTTTCATTTGGAACAGGTTGCAGATGTAAAGCAGGAGCCTTGATCAGCAATAATTCCGATTATTATACTGTTAAGTCAACGACTACGGGTACACGAAAAGTAGATTGGTATGGAAGTGTTACCATCAACCAACCGATAAACACAGTGAATAAGCTTACTATTAATTATGATGGTAATAATTCAGTTTCGCAAACTCAGGATTTATTTCTTTATGACTGGACAACATCTTCATGGACTTTGATAAATTCTTCCACAGTTTCAACAATAGACGCAACCATTAATGTTGTTCAATCAAACAACTTTGCAAATTATATATCATCAACCGGAGAAATTAGATTAAGGGTGTATAGCACTGGCGGCACGACCAACTATGTTTGCGCCGGAGATTTAATGCAGTTTGTGATTGAATCATCTGTGCTTCCTGGCACATTGAAAAATGCGACATCCAATACGCCACAAGATTTCAATAATGCATTTTCTCAGGAATTAGTATTGAAGACCGATGTGTTAAAAGCAGAAAACATAGTTGAGTACTATTTGAAAAAACAAGCGAACGTGCTGATCACTTTACATGATGAAAAAGGTACACTCATAAAAACATGTAAAGAAGCTGACGAAGATGCCGGAAGTCATCTATTCAAATTCAATACAAAAGAATTTAAAGCGGGTAGGTATCAATTATCATTGAAAGCAGGCCAATATACAAAATCAGTTAGGTTTACTATTGAATAAAAAAACTCAACACAACATACAAAAGCAAAAGTGTGATTCCGATAAACTTAATTGACTTTCATTTGAGAGATGAGAATCATCGTGTCTAAAAATTATTATAGATATAAAAAGTGATGCTTAGAAAATGATTGTTCAACATTAAAAAGGCAATCCAATAGCAATATTCAAAATCAGATTTTCTCTTCGCCATTGTGAATCTCCAAAAGCAATTTTATTCATCACCCATCTTTCCTTTTCTGGAAGAAATGGCTTTCTTAAGGGAATGCCCAAATCAGCTCTTATGACTAAAATAGTGGCATCAAAACGCAATCCTGTTCCTGTACAAAAGGCTATTTCTTTGTAGAAGTCTTTTGAAATTTTTCCGGGTTGTCCAAACAACAAAGTATCTTTTGTCCAAGTATTGCCAATGTCTGCAAACCAAGCCAGGCTAATATATTTCGTTAAGGGCATTCTTAATTCAGTGTTGAATAACAATTTCATATCACCACCAATAATTTGGTATAGTCCACGATTTAATGCGGAAGGTATTAATGAGCCTGGTCCAATAGTACCGGCATTAAAGCCTCTTAATGAACTTGCTCCTCCAATTGTATATAGCTTAGAAAAAGGAAGCGCCTTTGAATTATGATAAGGCAAACCCAAACCAATTTGCAATCTGTTGGCTAATGATTTTTTTCTGCCTGCTGTAACAGTATAATGCAAATCAACATCCAGTTTTACATATTGAGCAAAAGGTGCTTTTATTATTTTTTTCTCCCGATAGTACTTGGCTCCGGTAATCAGTCCTGCCATATTTCCAGAAACATCAATGCTTGTGTTGATGTACCATTTATGATGTGGCTGTTCTGAAAACTTGCTGAAAGACAAATAAGTGCCAAGTATGGTTTCAGCATAAACATTCACTAGCAACGAAGGATTGATATTGGCTTCTCTGTAAAAAGAATCCGTAACATTGGTTGCATTGGTATAACTCAATGCTATAGGTGCAAAATTAATTTGCGTTTTCGCACTTGGCTTTTTGATAAACTCGTATTGCAATTTGAAAAAATTCTTTGTGTAGTATAATCTTTTTTCATACCACTCGTATCCCATACTGATTGCTGTATTTCCGGGATAAAAACTGTTTTCTTTTATTTTAAAAAACGGAACAACATAACTTGGAAATTTCAGGGACACTTCTGTACCGGCTCTGAAATTATTATTTACTTTTAAAGAATCTGTTGTGGCTACTTCAAATCCTCCATAAACTTTCACAGCCAATTGTTCTGCGCCTCCAAATGTGTTTTTATTTTTCCAGTTCACACTGATTTTGCTACCCACAAAACTATTGTCTTTACTAAATGCATCAAGTGAAGTTTGAATGGATTTCTTTTTATAGGGAGTTAGAAAATAAGTCACAGCAAGTTGATTATTGGAATGGCCGCTTATCGTATCAAATTTATTTTTTACAAATTTGAAAGTACCTAAATTAATAAGTCTGTTTAATGTGGCATTAATCATCTCACTGTTATAAACTGTATCAGGCCGATAGGTGATCGATTTTTCAATCAATTCGGTTTTGAAAAGATTCGAATTTTGTTTGATGAGGATTCCATCAGTTTCTTTCGAAGACAATACATGGTTTTGACTAAAATAACCACCGAGTGAAAAATCTGGGTAAACGGTAATGCTATTGATGGTATATACAGATCTAGCTTCAGCAGGAGCAGTGTGTTTGAGATTGAGCAACAGATTTACTTTTTTATTACCTACTGTACTGTCTGCATAAGCCATTAAATAATCCGGATGAAAATAATAGTATCCTTTCGTTTTGGCAAATGCACCTATTCGTTCACGTTCTGCAGTAATGTCACTTAGTCTGTATGCATCTCCAGTATTCAATAAACTATTTGATTTGGAATCATCTTCAAGCAATTGTATCAAAGCAGAAGATGAATCTTTAACCCAACTTACTTCATTAATCAGATATTGAGGTTCAACTTTTACTTTATAAATCGCCTTACAGAATTGTTTTGAATTTACAGTATCTCCTTTCGCAGTAGAATGAAAATAGCCGAGGTTTTCCAAAAGTGATTGAATGTTTTCTGCAGCAGCTTTTACATTCACCCTGTTGCTCAATACAGGAGGTTCAGCCAATTTTTTTCTTAAAAACTTTCGGATGCCCTTATCTGTTTTAGGCTCACCTATTTTATACCAGAACCATACCTTATATGGAAATCCTAAAATAAACTTATTATGATCAGGTCTTGTGGCCAGTTCAATAACTGACTTGAGATTAGCATTTGATTCTTTAACATCAGTGGCTTTGTCAATTTGAATTTCAGCGCCTTTGAATAATTTTTCACCCTGAAGATAATTACTGACACTGCATGAAGCAGCAGTTAATGCAAGTATTAAAGTTGATATGATTAGTCTTGTTTTCAATTCTTGTTTTTATTTCCAAAAAACTCATTAAATGTATCGTAATCAAGTGTAATAGAAAAGGAAATGCCTGATTCAACAACATATCCATCAAGTACAATTTCAAATTGGTTTTTAGTATAGGCGCTTAGCATGTACTTCCCGTCTTTACTTAATTTATAAGCCATATTCACATCAGGTCTGAATGTATTGTTGCTGCCACCTGCTTGCTGGCCTGATAATCCAAATTTATTACCAACACTTATGGTTAAACGATTATTAAAAAAACTTTTAGAAATAGCAATGTTTAAATCTGTTTTTTGCTCATTGTTTCCTTTTGTATAATCATTGTAAGAGTTGAGATTTAAATCCACATCAATGCCTTTGAAAATGTCTCCTGCAATATCATTGATTGCGGATGTTAGAAATCCACTGACACTTTTTTTAGCCATACTTGAAAAATCTGTTCCTGAGTATTTTATCAGATCAGTGCTTTGTTCACTAATAAATTTATTCATTAACAATAATGAGAAAACTTGCTTGTTCAAAGTGGCTTGGTCCTGACGTAATCTGTTGAGTTTACTTTCAATAAGGTTCTTTACCTCATTGCTAACTTTCAAACCCTGTTCAGGCAATTGTATGTCAAAGTTGATTTCCGGTTTAAATAATTTTCCTGTGATATGAAGTATAACTTGGTAAGGAATTTTTTGTTTGTATGCATCGCTATTACTCATGTTCGTTACTTCATTGCTCACCAAGTCGTA
>CANGEZ010000001.1 GCA_947452875.1 Chitinophagaceae bacterium | reverse complement strand
TACTATCCCACAGAAAGAAAGAGAAATACTAGAAATCAGCAGAGATCAGAGTGTAAAGAATGGAATTTATTCTTTTTTGTTGCAGAAAAAAGAGGAAAGTGAATTGTCTTATGCTTCTACTCTTTCAGACAGCAGGGTTATCAATAGTGCCCAAGCCACAAGATTTCCTGTTAGTCCAAATAAATTATTTATTTATTTGGGAGCGTTATTAGGATCATTCTTGGTAAGTATATTGGCAATAACCATGATGGAAGGCTTTACATCTAAAGTGTTGTATAGAAAAGATTTGGAATCCATGACCTCATTGAAGGTAATTGGAGAAGTCGCTTTTAATGACGCAAAAGAATCGGTTGTCATTGAAGCTGGAAAAAGAAGTTTATTAGCGGAAGAATTTAGAAAAATAAGAACTTCATTACATCATTTGGGAATTGATGCTCAGAAAAAGAAAATTCTGATTACTTCAAGTATTCCTGGTGAAGGAAAAAGTTTTATCGCGGCTAATCTTGCCATTAGCAACTCATTAACCGGGAAAAAAGTGGCTTTGATTGATATTGATTTGCATAAACCGGGATTAGGCAAATTATTTGGGAAATCAACCCAAGACCCAGGGTTGAGTGATTATTTAAAAGGCAAAAAGAAACCCGAAGATATTATTAAGAAAGCAAACGGATATGATAATCTTTATTTCATATCTTCAGGGACTTTAGATGATAGCCCTTCTGAACTATTATTAAACGGCAAAATCAACGAGTTTGTATCATACTTGGATAGCAGGTTTGATATGATAATATTGGATACAGCCCCATCGGTATTGATTACTGATGCGTTTATACTTACCGAATTATGTGATGCCACAATCTATGTAGTCAGACACAATTATACACCCAAAATGTTAGTGAAACGAATTGATGAAAATATGGAGGTAAATCCTCTTACCAATCCTGCTATTATATTTAATGGTGTTAAAAAAAGAGGATTTTTTAATAATAATTATGGCTATGGTTATGATTATGTATACGGTGGTAAGTACCAGGAGTATTCAACTAAAAACACCAAAAACAAATAGATTCTTAATAAGTGCAAAACTTTTTTGAAAAAAAAGCTTAAAAATTTAGATATCTGAAATATCCTTACTATTTTTAATTCTCACTTAGAGAATCTTATATTTCCCCATCCTAGTCAAAGACCTTTTGAAAATCGACATCTAATCCGGTGAGAAACTGCATATTTATAACCTAAAATTCACCATCATGAAGAAATGGTATGCAGTTTACACTAAGCCAAACCAAGAAAAAAAGGTTTCGGCTTTGTTAAGTAAAAAGAAAATTGAAAATTATTGCCCTCTGAACAAAATTGTAAACGATTTAAAAGAGGAAAAGAAAAAGCCTGTCCTTGAACCGCTTTTCACAAACTATGTTTTTGTTCATATAACAGAGTATGACATGGCCTTAGTAAAGCAACAATCAGGCGTCATCAACTTTGTATATTGGCTAGGACAGCCTGTCAATATTAAAGGAATGGATATGGAATATATCCAGGAATTTGTTGACACTTACTCAAACATCTCACTCGAGAAAACAGAGGTTAGTATGAATAACCTCGTTCGTATCGTTAGTAGAAAACCATCAAATGAAGCGTTCGATAATGTCATTGCATTACATGCTACTCAGGTGAAGATAACATTACCAACATTAGGCTATGTTTTGTGCGCAGATGCTGGTGAAGAGGCTTATGAGATTGTATCTTATCAAAGTAAATTGGTGAAAGTTTGATCTTAGCATAGTTACATTTCATTTTTCACTATTTCTTTGTTAACTTACGACTTACTAACTAACGCTTACCAACGTGAAATCTATTATTAGAAAAATAATCGAATTTTTCCTGCCGTATTATTTAATCAATTCAGGGAAAATTAATAAGGTAATCAATAATGCTGCCGAAGGGAAAATTATCCTTTCGGTTTTTTTTCATAATCCTTCTAAAGAATTGTTTGAATCTATTGTGAAATGGTTTTTAGATCACGAGTTTAAATTCATTTCAGCAGACGAACTTTATGAAATTGGAATTGAGAAAAAAACATTCCCATCTAAAGCTGTAATTTTTACGGTTGATGATGGATGGAAAGAGAATAAAGAAAATCTGGTAGCTGTAGCCAACAAATACAATATTCCTGTTTCTATTTTTATAAATACCGATCCAATTGAAAATGGAAATGGATATTGGGTGTCTTATTTGAAACATAGTCAACAAAAATTAGGCACTTCACACATCGTAGGGTCAATTAAAAAACTTCCTGATACCCAACGAAAGGAAATTGTTTCTCAGTTAGTAACTTCTATTGAATTGCCAAGAGAAGCTATGACAATAGAAGAATTAAGGTCTATAAAAAATGAGAATATAAGTTTAGGTGCTCATACACTCTCCCATCCTTTTCTAGTGAATTGTACAAATGAAGATTCCAAAAATGAGATTAGTGGTTCAAAACAAAAGCTTGAAAATTGGCTTGGTACTAAAGTCGACACATTTGCTTATCCATTTGGTTCATTTGGAGAAAGAGAAATTGAATATGTAAAATCAGCCGGGTATAAAATGGCTTTTTCTACAGTTGCCAATTATATAACTCAAGAAAATATAGGCGCTCTATATAAACTTCCTAGATTTGAGGTAATAGAACATGCTTCTTTAAAAGAGAATATTTGTAGGATGACAGGTGTTTGGGATGAAGCTTTAAATTTGATGAAAAAAAATAGATAGACTTGAGCATTTTAAAAATCATACCAATATTTATCATTCTTGCATTTATTGCAATAATGTTATTCACTAAGGAAAATCGAGATAGGTTATATATAAAATATATTATTCTAACTTTTCCTTTTTTAAATATTCCATTAATTCCATTATTAAAAGGCTTTAGTTTGATCTCCTTCATATATCTAATCTTTTTTTATAAAAATAAAAAAGTAGTTTTTTTTGCTAGTAGATTTTATCTTGTTATTTTTTTAATGCTGATTTCTTTGATTATCATGGGACTTTACTTTTCAGAGTTAGGCCCTTCATTTGTTGGAATCAGGGATATCATAGCAATCTTTCCAATTTTTATTTTTGCAAAAATTTTAATTTATGAGTTAATCGAGGATAGTGATTATTTTTTTGAATTATTACAATTACTTAAAATATTATTGATTATTTCTCTAGTATTTCTTGGTGTTCAATTAATGGTTGGAATGCAATTTTCTTTATCAAAAGAATTGAATCCAAACATCATCTTAAGTAATGGAATTCGATATCCTGCTTTTTTTGGAGATCCACAAGATTTTTCAATGTTTTTGGCCATTATGAGTTTTATGTGTTTAATAAAAAAGGACAATAATTCAAAAATTCCAATCTTGAACTATATATTAATTTTACTTTCTGTACTTGGAATTTTATCTTCTGGGGGTAGAGCTGGATTGATTGGCTTTATTTTTGGAATTTTCTTAATTGTTATTTTTGGGAAATCATTGTCTGCAAAGATTTGGATTATTGTTTTAGGTGTACTGACATATTTTGTGGTTATGGAGTTTCAAAATAAATTTGCGATATTCAACCGAGGAACAGATTTAGATGATGCGTATAAATTCAGACATGAAATTTGGGGTCAAGCTTTTGATATGTTTTTAAATCGCCCCATTTTTGGAATAGGAATTGGGAATTACGAAAGACATGTGGTGATTTATAATCCAGATCAGGTATGGCCCACAGCAGATGATTTTATTCCTTTTGATTGCCCTGAAAATGGGTATTTGAAATTCTTATCAGAACTTGGAGGTCCAGCTTTTATAATTATTTTCATTATTCTATTATTGCCAGTATTTAGAGGTTTGTATATGTTCTTTTTGAAAAAAGATTTCATCTTGATTTACCTTTTTTCCGGATTTATGGTTTGGATGATTGGGTTCAATTCAAATTATTCTTTCGGTGACATTAGAATTGAAATTTTAATAGGGTTATTGATTTCCATGTTAATATCAAGGCAACATTATTTAACGACCAATAAGGCAGTATCAGAAGAATAAATTGTAAAAATTGAAAGCAATATTAAAAACAAAACTTTTTAAGAATAGTTCTTTTGGGATTATTTCAAGTGTAACTCAGAATTTATTTATAAGTATTTTTTTCGTTATTATAGCAAGGTGTTATTCAAAAGATGATTTTGCAAATTATATTATAGTAAATACAATTTATTCTTTCTTAGTCGGGTTCTCTTCTTTGGGCTTAGGTCATTGGTTTATAAGAGAATTATTAAATAGAAATTTTGATGAAGAATTTTTATTTAAGTTCTTTAAAATGCAGTTCATTATTGGATGTTTATTTTATTTTGTAAGCATCATCATGACGATATTGCTCTACAAAGATCCTATGATACGAAACTTTTCGGTTCTCATGAGCATCAATATTATTTTTGATAATTTGATTTATGTTATTAAAAATTTAAACATCGCAGAACAAAACCAAAAGAAAACCTTTATCTTGACTTTAGTTGAGTCAGTCATAAAATGTATTTTGGCTGTTTGCTTATTTTTCTATTTAATACCTGTTTATTATTTAATTCTCATTTTGCTTCTTATTCGCTTTTTTACACTGAATTTATTTATAAAATATGGTAGTTCGGATAAGTTAAATCTAAGGCAAGTTATTATGTACAATGTAAAGTTTGTTGAGATACGAAATATCATTACAGCGAACTGGTCTTTTGTTATTATGGGTACATTAAGTGTTATTTATTGGAGATTAGGCAATATTATTGTATCGAAAGTTTTAACTAAAAATGATATTGCAAACTATGAGATATCGTTTAAGTTACTATCAATAGCTTTTGTATTACCAACAATACTCTCAACTACAATATATCCGATGCTTATTAAAGCATTTAATAATGGCATTGATGCTTTGAAATCTCTATTTTCAACAATTTATTTGCCATATTCTGCTTATGGTATATTGGCTTATTCTTTTGTTTGTTCTTACGCTGATTTTTTTATACCCTTATTGTTTGGGAATAAATTCGGTAATACTGCAGTTTATTGCAGAGAGATGTTCATGATTATTCTGATCTTTCCTACTTTTTTACTTCAGGCAGAATTATTGATTACAATGAAGTTAGAGAAATTGGATATGGTGTGTAATGTAATCAGTATCGCTGTAAACTTAATTTTGATTTTAACCGGGCTACATTTTTACAAATCACTTTCTGTTATAAATTTTTCTATTTTTATTTCTATTTTTATTTTTCATGTGGTACAAGATGTTATTTTGATTAGAAAAAAAATAGTTAGTATTTCTCATGTATTGCTATTTTATTTCACAGTAATTTCAATTATTTTATTATATAATTTCAATCAATTGATTATTAATAAGAGATTGATTTTTATCTTTATTTTTATCATTATGTCTGTATTTTTTTATATTAAAAACCCAATGAAAAACATTACAAAGTAAAAATCAAACAATGCCATAAAAATTGAAATTAAAAACTATCGATAATTTAAAAGTTTTAATTGTGTTGCCTGGCTTCCCTTTAGATATAAATAGTATCAAAGGTGGTGTTCATGCAGCTGTGTCCAATTTACTTCATGGTTTTTTATCAAAGGACATCTGCATAAGAGTATTGTCTTTTAATAATGATATTGTATCCAGACAAGTCTTTAAGTTCAGCGATAGCATTGAAATTGTTTATGAACCCGAAGGGCCATTCCCCTTTCATTCTTTAAATTATTTATTCAAGGGTTCGATTATCTTAAAAAACAACATAAAAGAATTTAAGCCTGATATCTTACATTTTCAAACAGGTAATACTTTAATGTTTACAAGATTGTTTGGAACTCTTGGGCTGAAATCTATTTTAACCATTCATGCATTTGCATTTGAAGAACTTAAAACAAAAACCTCTATAAAAGATAAAGTTACTTTTTGGTTTAATGGTTTTATTAATGACTTATTGCCAATTAAAAACATTGTTTATATTTCTGAATCTTCAAAACAAAAACATTTTTCAAAGAAGATAAATAACGCTGCTTTAATTCCCAACGCTTTAAGACCGGCTTACTTCAATATCCCATTATCAAATAAAACCCAAAATCAATTACTTTATATTGGTGTTATCAATAATCGAAAAAATTTAATTCATTTATTACAAACAATTTCTCGTTTGCAAGATGAAAATATTTTTTTTACACTTAACGTATTAGGCGGTTACAAAGACAAGGATTATGAAAATTTGATTGAAGATTACATGGACAATTCAAAATTGAAAAATTATGTTCATTTTCGAGGCTGGGTTAATCAAGATGATGCCATCAATTACATTGCAGATTCAAATATACTTGTCATACCTTCATTTCAGGAAACTTTGCCTATGGTAATTGCTGAGAATATGGCTGCCGGAAAAGTAATAGTTTCCTCTGCTGTAGGTGGAATTCCTGAAATGATTGAACACCAACAAAATGGTTTTTTATTCAATTTATCCGATACTCATGCTTTATACAATATCCTCAAATTACTTTATCATAATGATCAGCTTGTAATCAATATTGGTAAAAAAGCTAAAGAATTTGCAGTATCTGGTTATCATTGTAACGAAGTTGCTGAAAAAACAATTGGTTTTTATCAACAAGTATTAAACAGTTAATCATCTCTTTATCCCCGCTTTTTAGCATACATATTCTAAAATCCAAAATTATAACTAGTTTAAAACCTATAGATTAATGTTGTTTGTTCTTTTAAATTAGATATTTTATTACACCATACATACAATAAATATCTCAAATGACGTTATAGTTATTGATGGTTTGATAATGATTATTAACCTGTTGAACATTAAATAACTTTTATTTCAAGAAAATTAATCAAAAAATAAGGCTTTACACTTCAATTTGATTAATTAACTTGTAATATAACAGCTTTGAAAAAGGCTGTACTTACCTCGACTAATGAACGATTTTTTTAAATATTACAGTAAGAACAATATTCTTACATTAAGAAAGTATAAACAGATTGATAATTATTACCAATTATCAGACGGCAAACTGCTTGATTTATACAACGAAAGATTTGTAGCTCAATTTAAAACAGCTATAACCAAATCTCCATTTTACAAAAATCTTTATGGCTCTCACGGCATTACTATCAACTCGGTAAAAGATTTATCTGATATCAATAAATTACCAATAATCGAAAAAACTACAATTAGAGAACATGTCGATAAAATTTTTATTGGTTTTGATTTTATGAAGGTTATTGGATTAACCAGTGGTACTTCCGGCACTCCCCTTACGTTATACCGCACGGCATTTGACATCGCTACAGAACAGGCGTATATCAGACACTACAGGGAAATGTTTGGATATAAATTGGGGCAACCCTTATTGTCGATTAGAGGAATGCTAGGTAAAAGCACTCCTTATCATCATTTTAAAAAAGCTAATATCCTATACATTTCAAGTCCTAACATTAACGAACAAACGATTGAAATGTATTATGATCTGGTCAATAAATTTGGACCAGTTGCCATAGAAGCCTTCCCAAGTTATTTGTATAAATTCTGTATTGAATTGGAGAAAAAAGGGTTGAGCTTACAAGTTAATAATTGTTTTACCTCTTCCGAAACTTTAATGGATTTTCAACGTGAAAAAGTAGAGCCGTTCTTAAATACCACCATTCACGATTGGTATGGTAATGCAGAAAGAACAATCCTATTGGCACAAAATGCTAAAATGGATTACTATCCTTTGCCTTTGTATTCTATAAATGAGTTTAATGAAAAAAATGTAGTAACCACATCGCTTACTAATAATCATTTTCCATTGATAAGATATAAAGTGGATGACATTATCAATTTAAAATCAACTGGATTTGAAAATAATTTACTTCATCCTCAAGTTGAAAAAATTACAGGCAGGGCAAGTGATAATTTAATATTGACTGATGGCAGTGTGGTGGGTTGTATTGATCATGCTTTTAAAGGGGTGAAAGATCTTGAGATGGCTCAGGTCCATCAATATGATACTTTCAATCCAATTGATGTAAAGATAATAGTGAATCAAAATTTCAGTAAGTCTGATGAAGAACAATTGCGAGCTAATTTTATAAGAATGGTTGGTACTGAAACTCCGTTCTTTTTCACTTATTCAAAAAAAGAAGATATTGTAGTTCCTAAAAACGGGAAATACCAGTTAATAGTAAAAAATAGACCACAATAAAAGTGGTTTATATTACCTCTGAATGAACAAGAAAAAAAACATATTGATTGCAGGGCCGATACTCCCTCCTGCCGGAGGTATTAGTATTCATATTTACAGACTTGAACAGCTGCTTAAAGATGAGTTTGTATTTTCTTTCATTGATGAAGCGTCAAACACTAAACAAAATGTGTTCAACATTCGTTCTTTAAATTTATTTAGCTACATCAAATTGATTACTCAATCAGATTTGTTTTTCATTCATAGTGGAAATAAATATTTCAAAAAACTACATATTCTAACAGGGAAATTATTACGTAAAAATATTATCATCACCCTTCATGGTTACGGCAATGAAAGAAATCCCTTTTATAGAAAATTGGATTCTTTCTTTTTCAATTTATCTGATAAGATTATTCTTGTCAATAATCAAATTGCTCCAAAACTAAATTTAAAACCAAACAAGTGTGAAGTGAAACATGCTTTTCTTCCTCCAGTAATGGATAAAGAATCGCCTTTGCCTTCTTACATTTCAGATAAAATTGCAACAGCAAAAAAAGAAAACAAAACCATTATCTGTGGTAATGCATCTAGACTGAACACCTTCAACAGTGAGGATTTATATGGTCTTGACATGTGTCTGGTATTGTCAAAATCATTGCATGAAAATCATCAATTACACTTGTTTGTTTTCATAGTCACTTCACTTGATGAAGGCAGCGATAAATTTGAGGCAGCCGAAAAATATATTGGTGACAACAATATGCAAGACTATTTCTTGTTATTGAATCAGGAAATTTCATTTGTGAATCTTATTGCGGCATCTGATATTGTAGTTAGGCCCACAAATACTGATGGAGATGCCTTGACGATTAGGGAAGGTTTGTTTCTTGGAAAAACTGTTATTGCCTCAGATGTTGTTACGAGACCAGAGGGAACGGTTTTATTTAAAACAAGAAATAATGAAGATTTGAAAATTAAAATAACATCAGCAATTAATGAGGTGAAATTAAATACGAAAAGTCAAACTTCAAATCTTATCAGTGAGGATAAAAAATATTACAAAGATTTATTCACTGAAGTGATGAACAATAATTAACATGAATTCAAACAAGAATACCATACATCAATCATTCAAGATTTTAAAGCAGTATTGCGAAGATGCTGCATTTAAAGGCTATGATCCTTATGATGGGTTGAACAGTACATTGTTTCAGTCAATTCCTTTTATTAAAAAAAGCAGATTGGCAAGATTGGTTTGGATTCAGTTTTTTAAGCGGTCTCCATTGAATCTTAGAAGTTTAGTCGGCATCAAGCATGATTATAATCCTAAAGCCATTGGATTGTTCTTGACTGCTTATTGTGAATTGTATCAACACGATAAAAATCCGGAGTATCTTAAAAAAATAGATTTCTTTATTTCTAAAATAAAAGAAACACAAACACAAGGATATGCTGGTGCTTGCTGGGGTTATAATTTTGATTGGGAATCAAGAGCATTTTTTCAACCAAAATTTACGCCCACCATTGTTGCTTCTTCATTTATTGCTAATGCATTACTAGATGCTTACGAAACAACAGGTAATAAAGAAGCTTTACAAATGGCAAGAAGCACTTGTGATTTTATTATTAAAGATTTAAACAGAACTTCTAATATTAAAGGAGGTTACGCCTTTTCTTATTCGCCATTAGATAACAGCGTTGTTTTTAATGCATCACTTTTAGGTGCGAGATTGTTGGCTAGAATATATTCCATTACCAAAGAAGAAAATTTGATTGAGACTGCAAAGCCGGTTATTGAATATTGTTGTGAATTTCAGAAACCAGATGGTTCTTGGAGTTATGGTACGCTCCCCTTTCACCAGTGGATTGATAATTTTCATACAGGATATAATTTAGAATGCATTGCTGATTATATGAAGTATTCTGGTGATTATAAATATCAGACAAATTTGAATAAAGGTTTTGATTATTATATCAACACATTCTTTACTTCCGAAGGCATTGCGAAATATTACAACAACAGCATTTATCCCATTGATATTCATGCACCTTCTCAATTGGTCATTACTTTAAAGAAGTTAAACAAATTAGATGAGTATAAAGAACTGACAGATAAAGTGATTGGCTGGACGATCAAAAATATGCAAACAAAAAAAGGTTATTTCTATTATCAGATCAATAAATACATAACGTCTAAAATTCCATATATGCGTTGGTCGCAGGCATGGATGTTTTTATCGATGAGTATTTATTTACATCATTTTTTACCTGAAAACGAAACCATTTAAATTAATAACAAATGAGAATCTGGTTCGATTTATCTAACTCGCCGCACATCAATATGTTTCATGATCTTATCAGAGATCTTGAATCAGATGGTCATGAAGTTATTATTACTTCGAGGCCTCTTGCAAATACGGTTCAGTTACTTGATCAGCGTGGCCTCAAACACACGATTATTGGAGAACATTACGGAAAGAATATTTACAAAAAGATGTTTGGTTATCCGATTCGTGTCATGCAATTGAGGTCTTTTCTAAAAGATAAAAAAATTGATTTAGCCATATCTCAAAGTTCATTTCATTCGCCTTTGACTGCTTGGCTGTTGGGCGTGCCTTCAATCTACACTAACGACAATGAACACGCGATGGGCAATAAACCCAGTTTTATTTTTGCATCGCAGATTTTAATACCTGAAAATTTAGCAGTTGAAAAAGTGGCAAAATGGGGCGTATCTGCAAAAAAGGTTATTCAATACCCGGGCGTAAAAGAAGGTATTTATTTGTGGAGCAAAGGCGAGAAAATTCAACATGAAAGAAAATTGAATACAAGTGGGCAAATTGCTATTTTCATTCGACCAGAACCACAAACAGCTCAGTATTACAAAGGCAAACAAAATTTCCTAGATGATACCATTATTGAATTAAAAGATAAATATAGTATTACAGTTTTACCACGAGATAAAAATCAATCTGAACATTATTCTCAAGCAAAATTTACAGGTGTACATGTACCTGAGAAGCCGATGGGTTTTGATGAGATTGCTGCTAAATGTACAGTGTTTATTGGTGCTGGTGGCTCAATGACAAGAGAGTTAGCCATTTTGGGGATTCCTACCATTTCAGTTTATCAAGATGAATTACTGGATGTTGATGGTTATTTATTAAAGCAAGGATTGATGCTACATGAACCTTCCTTAACCGCTCAAAAATTAGAAAAGTTTATTGATAGTTTGGAAAATCAGCCTCCTTCTCTTGAATTGATGGACAAAGGAAAACAAGCTTATGATTTATTTAAAAAACAAATTTTAAAATTTAAAAAACAATGATAAAAGTTGCTTTAATCGGTGCCGGTAAAATGGGTATTTCGCACCTTTCAATTTTAGGAGCTCATCCAATGGTACAAATTGTTGGTGTGGCAGATACTTCTAAAATTGTAAATGATGTGTTGGAGAAATATTCAGGAATGAAAACATTTACGGACTTCAAGAAAATGCTGGATGAAGTAAAGCCTGATGCTGTTTTTGTATCAGTACCTACTAAATTTCATGCTTCTTTTGTTGAAGAATTGCTCAATAGAAACATTCATGTTTTTGTTGAAAAGCCTTTTTGTTTGAATGCGACACAAGGTGAAAACCTCATCAGATTGGCTAAAGGAAAAGGATTGGTCAATCAAGTTGGCTACCACAATAAATTTGTTGGCACTTTCGAAGAGGTTAAGAGATTAGTCAATAGCGGTGCATTGGGAGAACTTAACCATTTTATTGGCGAAGCTTATGGGCCGGTTGTTGTTAGAAAAAAACAAGAAACATGGCGCTCTGATCCTGAAGAAGGTGGCGGGTGTTTGATGGACTATGCATCTCATGTCATTGATTTGATTAATTACTTGGTATCACCAATTACCAAAGTTCATGGCAGCTTGTTGAAATCAATCTATTCAACACAAGTAGAAGATGCTGTTTATTCTTTATTGGAAACGAGTAATAATGTGAGTGGAGTTTTGTCTGTCAATTGGAGTGATGAAACACATCGGAAAATGTCGACAGGAATCACCATCATCGGTTCTAAAGGAAAGATTATTTCTGATGCTTCTGAGCTTAAAGTTTTTTTGAAATCTGATGATGTACCTGAAGGATATTCGAAAGGCTGGAACATAAAATATATTACAGAGCTTACACCTAGTGTTGATTTCTATTTACGTGGAGAAGAGTATTCTGCACAGATCGACTACTTTATCAATGCTGTTGCCGGTAAAGGCCCGAATGAAAAGAACTCATTCGAAAGTGCCTGGAATACAGACTATGCAATCTCTTTAATCAAAAACAAAAAAAATTAAGAATATGGATAGAATATTATTTGGTGACAATCAGTTTTTTGCTGTGAACCATATTTCGGATGAAAAGTCGAGAGCTCAATCCATTAAATTTAAAGAGGATAAAACCATTTTGGATACCATTGATATTTCCAGAAACTTATGTGTTGAAACTTTTATGTGTACAACGCATGATAGAATTTATAACATCTGCGACATGGTACGTGCCGAACCCGACAAGTACAGTAAGTTTTCCATTTATCCATGTATGCCTTATGCACATAAGTATGCTAATGCTGTTACAGAATTGGGAATCATGGGAACTATCAAACATTATGTACCCGGAAATTTTTTCGGCTCAATTTTTAAAGGAGGAATGGCTTTTGTTTCTAAAGATTATATTTCCATCATGGAATTGTTGATCGATGCAGAAATGAAAATGTTCAAGAACATCAACACGCCTGTGATTTTTCTTCAGAATGTAATTACAGATTTATTGTTGGGATTGGATATGAAAGATATATTAAAAGCCTATCACGATTATGTAATTAAAAAGTACAATGCTGAGCCAGGATACATCACCATGAACATGCCGATGCTGTTGGACAAATTAGAAAGCGTAGGCATTAAAAATCCGATTATATGTTCATCGATTAATAAAGCAGGTTTCAGAATGTCGGGAGGCATGAAATTGTATGAAAATGTATTAAGAACCAAGCAAGTTAGAGCTATTGCCATGCAGGTTTTGGGCGGTGGTGCCATACCTGCTAAAGAAGCCATTGAATATGTTTGTTCGTTGCCAAATGTGGAGTCGATTTTGTTTGGTGCGTCTTCTAAACAAAATATTTCTCAAACGATTTCATTGATCAATGAATTTGATGAAAAATTTGCCAAGTCAAAATGATGATAATCTTTATTAATTGCTGATAAATTTAGTTTTATGAAAATAACAATAATCGCCGGTGCCAGACCCAATTTTATGAAGATTGCTCCCATCATAAAAGCAATCATCAAACACAATCAGACGGGTAATGAAATTACTTATCGATTAGTACACACCGGACAGCATTATGACAAGGCCATGAGTGGAGATTTTTTTGAACAATTGGGCATTCCTAATCCTGATGTGAATTTAGAATGTGGAGGTGGTTCTCAGGCAGAGCAAACGGCAGCTATCATGGTGAAGTTTGAAAAAGAGTTAATGGAAAATAAACCGAATCTGGTATTAGTGGTTGGTGATGTTACTTCAACAATGGCTTGTACCATAACGGCAAAGAAATTATGTATTGATGTGGTGCATGTGGAAGCGGGTATCCGTTCGGGTGATATGACCATGCCCGAGGAAATCAACAGAATTGTAACCGACTCCATTTGTGATCATTTCTTCACAACCAGTGAAATTGCAAATAACAATTTGTTGGCTCAGCAGGTTGGAAAAGAAAGAATTCATTTTGTTGGCAACACCATGATTGATTCACTTTATGGTAATCTTGAAAAAATCAGAAAGCCTTTATTTTTTGACGACATAAAACTGCAATCAAAAGAATATTTCATGCTCACGTTACACAGGCCATCTAATGTTGATGATCCTGAAAAATTGAAGTCTATTCTTGATGCGGTTATTAGCTCTGCAAAATCAGTCCCTGTTGTATTCGCTGTACATCCTAGAACAAAATTGATTTTAAACAAACTCAACGTTTCTTATGATTCTTTACAGCTCATCGACCCGCAAGGTTATTTAGAATTTATTTATCTGATTAAAAACTGTAAAGGAATTATTACAGATTCTGGTGGTATTACAGAAGAAGCGACAGTGTTGGATATCCCTTGTTTGACATTAAGAAATTCTACAGAAAGACCAGAAACTATAACCATGGGAACTAACGAGCTCATTGGTGATGATTTAGAAAAATTGAAAAATTGTTTGAATCAAATCATGGATAATAATTGGAAAAAAGGTAACATTCCTCAATTCTGGGATGGACATACTTCAGGAAGAATTGTTGAGATTCTCTTTAGGTTATATGGAAATAAATAAATAATTTATGAATAGTCAATTCAAAAGATATCTTCAAGTAAATTTGATTTTCCTAGATTTGGTAATCCTAGTGATTAGTTTTATCATTCCTAGATTGCTTTTTCATAGTCGTATATCAACGTCAACAACATATGCTTATCTAGTGTTTGGATCATATTCTTTCTTATCCTGGGCTATGTTTTCATCTATATTGGGTAATTATTCAGAAAAGGTTATTCTTCAGTTCGAATCTTTTACAAAAAGAACGCTACAAGTTTTTTTACTTTGGATAATTTTTGTTTTGTTGTATTTATTCTTTTCCAGAGAAGTACAAGTCTCTAGGTTTTTTGTATTTACTTTTATTATTTCATTTGCATTTGGTATTTTTTTTAATAGATTTTTGTACGTAGGCATAAGGAACTATTTCAAAACCAAAGATTATCTTGTTAATAATGTTATTATTTTGGGATATAATGAGACCGCTTTAAAACTATCATCGTATTTCGAGCAGGAATCAATCAACACTAATCTTATTGGTTTTGTGGAAGATGAACACAATATAAAGGAACTCACCCACTACCCTGTTCTTTCCAACATCAAAAATTTAATACAAGTTGCAAAGGATTATGATGTTCAAGAAATATATTCCACAATCACACCTGAGCAAAATGGTTATATATATGATTTGATGAATCAAGCTGAAAATGAATGTATAAGATTTAAGGTAGTACCAAATCTCTCGCATTTTTTCAGTAAACCAGTGATTGTCGATTTTGTAAGGGATTTGCCGGTTTTGTCTTTAAGAAGTGAACCATTGGAAGATGTCGGCAATCGAGTTAAAAAAAGAATGTTGGATATTATTGTTAGCAGTCTTGTTATTGTATTTATTTTATCATGGTTGATTCCTATTGTTGCCATATTGATATTGTTGGAATCCAGAGGTGCTATATTCTTTTCACAAAAAAGAACAGGCAAAAACAATCAGCCCTTCAATTGTCTGAAGTTTAGAAGCATGAAACCTAATAAAGATTCAGAATTGAAACAAGCTACCAAAAATGATATGCGAGTTACTAAAGTTGGGAAGTTTTTAAGGAAAACCAGCTTGGATGAATTCCCTCAGTTTATTAATGTGTTCAAAGGAGAAATGAGTTTGGTGGGACCAAGACCACATATGTTGAAACATACCGATGACTACTCTCAAATTGTAGATCAATATATGATCAGACATTTTTTAAAACCTGGCATCACTGGTTGGGCACAAATCAACGGTTTTAGAGGTGAAATAACTGATCCTAAGCAAATCAAGTTGAGGGTTCAAAATGATTTATGGTATTTGGAAAACTGGAATATTTGGTTGGATATAAAAATATTATTCTTAACAGTGTACACCATTTCAAAAGGAGATAAACAAGCTTATTAAAAAATAATTTTAATGAAATTATTCAATTCTAAATACATTTTATCCGACAAACGCCATGGCTGGATTGATTATGACAGAGGTATTAGTATTATACTTGTGACGTACCGACATTGCTATGAAAGTATGGAAAAGGTTGGTTTAAATATGCATGAACATCCGTGGTTGGAATATATCAATGTTTTTTTCTTTGGTTTTCGCATGCCATTATTTTTTATAGCTTCCGGTATGTTTATTTCAGGAAGCATGAATAAAAGAGGATTGAATCCATATATTGATAACAGAATAAAAACAATTTTATATCCATTGTTGGTTTGGGGTATCATACAAATTTCATTGCAACTTATTTTTGCAGATTATACCAATTCAAAGGGAGAAGTGGACTTTAATAGTTATCTATATTTGATCACATTTCCTCGTGCAACAGGACAATTTTGGTATTTGAACGCATTGTTTTTTGTTGGTATTATTTATGCAGTTTTAAAATCCGTTATTAAAGTGTCGATTAATAATCAATTGATCTTAGGGTTGTTGTTGTATTTTACTTGTAGTTATTTTAGTACGCATGATATTCAAGTTGGAGCACTGAATGATATTTTCAAGTATTATTTATTTTTTGCCATTGGTGATGCTATATCAGGATTTATGTTGAGTGAAAAAACGGCAACTTTATTTACATCTCGAAAGTTGATCATTCCGCTGCTTATTTCATTTGTAATCATTCAATTAATCTTTACAAATTTGAATTTGAAAAATGGTAGCAATTATCATGTTGAAAACGATATTCCAATATTTTTTCTTCTTGTTGCATTGGTGGGATGTGCGATGTCGATTGCGTTTTCGTTTACTTTAAAGAAGTACAATAAATTAAGATTCCTTCGTGTGGTTGGATACAATTCAGTACATATCTATTGTTTACAAATTATAGTGATGTCTGTTTCAAGAATGGTATTTATAAAGTTATTAGGAATTACCAATGTGCCATTGCTGGCGCTGTTGATTTTAAGTATGGGCGTTTTGGTGCCGATGGTAATTTATAATGTTAGTTTGAGATTGAATTTGTGGTGGATGTTTACATTGAAAAAGCCAACCGAAGAGATAGCTCAAATGAACTTGAATTCGTAATCTTAGTTTTTTAAAATATATTTTATTACATTTATTATTTAACAATTAAAATTTATTAATCATGTCGTTAGTTAAGAAAATTAAAAATGCTCCTAAAAAAATCAAATGGCTTATAAATAAGGCATTAAGAAAAAACTTTTCAAATATAGATAAGAAACTATGGGATGATGAATATAATAAAGGTGGCTGGGAATTTTTAAAGGACCCCAATGAATTGGAAAGAATATATGTAGCAAAAAAAATGCTTAGAAAATATCCCGCCGATAAGAAGATTTTTGAAATCGGATGTGGTGAAGGTATTTTCTTCTTGGAAATGGATAAAGACGATTATTCATATTTTGAAGGAATGGATATTTCTGAAGTAGCTATTAACAGAATTCCCACTACACCAAATTCATATTTTACGTTTGCAGATATGGAAGTTTATGAACCTAAAAATGCTCCTTTTGATGTAATTGTTTTGAATGAAGTACTATATTTCAGCAAAGATCCTAATGCTTTATTATTGAGATATACCAAATATTTAAAAAATAGCGGTGTTTATTTAATTGGAATGTATTCAGGAGACCCAAGATCTGCAGGAGTTTGGGCTAATATTTCTAAAAGCTTTGTTGATGTAGATATTGAACCGGTTAGTGATGGTAAAAAAGAGTGGATTTATAAAACTGTAAAATTGAAACCATAATTGTGAATTAATTTTCTAAAAAGGCTGTCTGTAGTTAAAAGACAGCCTTTTTAGTACTACTCAAATTTTTTTTTACATAAAATGTTTCGATACTATTTTAAGAATAAATAATAAACTGTTTAGTTATAGTTTGATGATTTTTCTTACTCCCATTGATTTGTTATTGCCAATTTTAATATAATATATACCCGGGGCTAAATTTTCATTTATAATAAACTTGTTATAGTCATTTTGCTTTTCAATCATTTTAATCAATAAGCCTTGGTTATTGTATAAGTTAATAAAATTGACATTTTTAATTTTATTGTCAATTGTAATATTGAAATTTCCAGTTGAGGGATTAGGTGAAATCGAAATTATATTCTCATCTACTAATGGATTTGACAAGGTTAAAGAATCACGATTTTGATTTGTATTATTATTCCTTGCTGTACAAATAACTGTGCTAGGTAGTATTGTTACATTGGTAATTGAAGAATCTCCTCTTGAATCTTTAACGGCAAGTCTGTAAGTAAATGGACCAAGCAAGCCGAAATAATTATTTGTGCCATATCCCCAACCATCTATTTGATATCTATATGGCGGAGTGCCTCCTGTAGCACCTACAGTTATAGTGCCATCATACACCCATCTACAAGTATTATGAGTGACAGAAACGATCACAATACTTAGTGGTGCAGGTTGTGTTATAGTAAAAGATTTATTCAGAATACATCCTCTTGAATCTTTAATATTAATTGAATGTGTTCCAGCAGGTATATTTGAAAATGAGTTTCCAGTTTGAAAACTACCATTGTTTATTGAATAAGTGTAGGGCGATGTTCCTCCGCTAACAGCAGAAACAGTTACAGTTGTAGAACCGCCATAGTAAGTTATGATACCTGAACTAACTGACGCTGCAATTGGAGTTGGTTGAGTAATATTTATGGTTGTATTAGCTGTAACTCCATTTGAATCTGTTACTACATAATTATATGTGCCAACTGAAACTGTAAAAGTTCCAATTCCTGTATAAGGTGGTGTTCCTCCTGCCCCTGTAACATTAACTGTAGTAGAACCTCCATTGCAATTGATAGCTGCTGTAATACTTGAAGAAGCAGTTAATAAAGCAGCAGGTTGAGTTATAATTTTTGTGCCTGAAACAATACAACCGTTTGCATCTTTAACTTTAATAGTGTGAGTACCCGCAGCAACATTAGAAAAAGAATTAGCAACTTGGTATGCTCCGTTGTTAAGGCTATAACTGTAAGTTCCTGTGCCACCAGTTGAAGTGACAGTAATAGTAGTTGTTCCTCCAAATGTAATGATTCTACCTGCAGTTATTACTGGAACAATTACAGCTGGTTGTGCAACATCAAGTGTAATTGATTTTACAGACCCAACTGCGTCAGTAACTGTATAAGTTTGCATTCCTGCTGAAGTTGAAAAAGTACCTGTGCCTGTATAAGGACTAGTACCTCCTGTTGCTGCAACAACAACTGAAATAGTTCCACCATTGCAAGCAATATTTCCTGAAGGTGTCGCTGTCATGTTTAATGTACTAAGTGGCTGTGTTATAGTAATTGATTTACTAATTATACAACCTCTACTATCTTTAATATTAACAGTATGGATGCCAGCACCTATGTTGCTAAAACTGCTTGATGTTTGATAGCTGCCACCATTTATTGAATAAGTATATGGCGCAAGTCCATTTGCAACGTTAGCTACAGTTACTGTTGTTTTAGCGCCATAAACTGAAATGGTTCCTGCGGTTACAGTAGCTGTTATGGCAATATATTGATTAATTGTGATGCTTGATGATGCTCTTACTCCATTAGAATCTGTAATTGTGTAAGTGTAGGTTCCTGCACTGACTGTGTATGCACCGGTTCCTATATATGGAGGTGTTCCTCCAGTTGCGGCAACATTTACTACCGCTGTTGATCCGTTACAAATTGTGTTTGCAGGTGTTGTAACATTTGCTGTTAATGCAGATAAAGGTTGTGTGATAATAATAACACTTGAAGCTATACAATTATTTGCGTCTTTAACATAAAGCGTGTCTTGACCTGCCGGAATAGCCGTGAAGCTATTTGAAGTTTGATAAGTACCTCTATTCAGTTTGTAAGTGTAGGCGCCGGTTCCTCCGGTTGCATTAACTGTAATGGTTGTTGTTCCTCCAAATGAAATAATTCTGCCAGCGGTGATAGTTGGAGAAATAACAGTTGGTTGTGATATCGTTATTGATGCTGTTTTTGTTGCCCCGACGGCATCTGTTACAGTATAGGTATAATTTCCAGCAGGTGCATTAAAACTTCCTGTGCCTGAGTAAGGTAGAGTGCCACCAGTGGCTGTAACGTTAACGATAACAGAATTACCATTGCAAAGTATCGCGCCGGCTGCTGTTGCTGTACAATTAAGTGTTGATAATGGTTGAACTATTGAAATTGTTTTTACAGAAGTGCAGCCTCGAGTATCTTTAATGGTGATGTTATGATTTCCAGCGCCGACACTGCTGAAAATATTGCTTGTTTGAAAAATGCCGCCATTAAGTGAATAAGTATATGGATTAAGCCCATTTGCAGTATTCGAAACTGTAACAGATGTGTTACCACCGTAAATTGTAATAGTGCCTGAGGTTACAGTTGCCGTGATGGCTGCATATTGTGAGATCGTAATTGTTGTAGTAGCAGAAACTCCATTTGAATCTAATAACGTGTAAGTATAAGTTCCAGGTGTTACTGTAAAATTGCCAGTACCAGTATAGGGCGCAGTGCCCCCTGAACCAGTAACAGTAATAGTTGCAGTGGAGCCATTACAAATTGTGGTTGATGCAGCAGCTGCATTTGCTACAAATGGAGCTGAGGGTTGGGTAATTGTAATATAGCTAGTTGCAATGCATCCACTAGCATCTTTTACATAAATGGTGTCTGTGCCTTTTGACACGTTCGGAAAAATATTTGAAGCTTGGTAGATACCACTATTTAGTTTGTAACTATAAGTGCCAGTACCTCCAGTAGCCATTATGGTAATAGTGGTCGTTCCTCCAAAAGTTATTATTCTAGGGGCAGTGATATTGGTGTTGATTGCTGTTGGCTGAGAAATGGATACATAAACAGTGTCTCTGCGGCCACCAGCATCAGTTACTATATAATTGTAAGAGCCTGCACTAACTGTAAAGGTGCCTGTACCATTGTATGGTGGGGTTCCCCCTATTGCGGAAACAATGATTGTTGTAGTAGCTCCATAACAATTTATTGCGCCTTGTGTTGAGGTTGCATTTAATGTCGATGAAACTATTGAAGATGAATTTATTGAATACAAACCAATATCCGGGTTACCGGAAAATGAAGTTCCATCAAAGTCTTTATTAATTCCAACATTTGTACCTGCACCTATAGCCTGACTACCTGAGAATAGATGAAGATCCCAGTTTTCTGGAAAAGTTGCAGACGTATCTGAAAATAATCGGTTATTTGTTGATATTTCACCTGTTCCTAAAGCCCCTCCAAGTGAAGTAGGATTTAAAAATGCTCCTTTTAAATAGTATATGTTGTTTCTGTGTTTAAATTTATTTCTTGTTTTATCATAAATTATTTGATCACCAACAGTACTATAAAAAATATTATTTCGAAGATCTACGAGCGTGTCAGCATTCCCTCTGATATTTTCATCAGCATATTGTACAGAAGATCTGTGACCGGAATAATTACAAAATGGAGGATTTATAGGATTGCTCCATGTTGTATCTGTTATTGGTAAGGAGTTATCAGGGCACTTAGTTGGACTTTTAAAAAACCACCATCTGTAATTTCCATTTGCATCTCCTCTGAAAGATTGACCGTCATTGTATAAATCATATCCAAAATTTGGGCCGGAAATTCTAGAAGTGTTGTTATTGATGTAAACATTGTTGAAGCAGGCGATATTTCTATTGTTGCCTCTAAAAACATCATTTGCACTACCATGAATATAACCAATTTGCCCGCAATTAATTATTTTATTGTACGCAAAAGTATCATACCATGAACCGGATAGCGTATCATATTTATCTAAATTGCCTATTTCGAACATTCCCGAACAGTCAATAATTGTATTGTATGAAAAATTAGAGTTTTTTACACAAAACATATCAAAAGCGACCCCACCTAAACCCCAACAATCACTAATTCTACCACTGCGTCCCCATGCGCCTTTAATAAAATTATGACTAAAATTAAGTTTGTAGCCATTAATTGCATCGAATGCACCAGCCATTATATCATTATTGCCAGATGTATCATTTGTTGCTTTTAAGTTTTCTATTGTATTGTAAATCAAATTCGAGTTTTCTGCAGCAACAGAACCAAATGCAAATGATACGTTATTGAAATAACAATTTTTAACAGTAAAATTTTTAACCATCCACATTCTATTAGTGGTGTCTTTATTAGATCCGAATGTAGTATCAATGCCGTTGGCAGCTAATTTTGATTGCGTCCATTCTCCTAATATAATTGCACTTCGTGTGTACGCTGCATTTGCCTTATCTGCTTGAGGAAACCTATAATCATTAAATTGTAAACCATCAATAACAATCCAACTTACCCCAGCAAATTCAATTACATTATTGGAATTAGATGCAGTTGGAGTGGTAGGAGTCGGATATATAAAATTGGGCTTAGGTAAATTTAAATCTCCGTAAAAAGTAAGAACAATCGGATTTTGCTGTGAACCGCTTGGTGCAGTATAGCCATTTGTAGGAAAATTTATCCATGCGCAGCTTACATATTGAAAACCAGTAGCACTAGTGTGCCCATTTGAAAATACATCTCCTCTCTTAAATGCAATAGTATCGCCCGGTAAAAAAGTTGTGTTACCATTTGTAATTAATGTTTGTAATTTCTGAAGTGTTTTCCACGGTGTTACCTGGTTTTGAGCCTGCGTAACTGTATATGAATCATTTCCAGTTGTGCTACTGAAATAAAACTTCCTCGAATATGAGTTAGTGTATAATAATACAAGAAAAATAAAAACCAATAACTGTTTCATTCTGATATCAATTCTGGTATTAGCTATTTAAAAATTACAGTCTTGTAGTGTAGAGGAGAATTAGTTTTTAAAGGGAATAGGAATGGATATTATGAGAAATGAAAAACTATGCCAAACTATAGATATTAACATTTATTTTTCCAGAATGTTTAAAAATAGGTAAAGAAAGAAATGGTTCCTAATTTAAAACGATGAAAAATATACATAAGTTTTTCGAATATGTGTAACAAGTTAAAAGGCAATAAAAAAATCTCCAATTGAATAGAAATTGGAGATTTTTTATTTATTGATTTGATTTTTATTGCTTTATGATTTTTTGAGTGGTTTGTGTTTCACCTTGAGTCACTCTTACAAAATAGCTTCCAGCTATAAAGTTTTGGCCAAAAGTATACATCTTGTCTGCGAGTCCTTTTTCCTGGAATAATTTTCTTCCAAATAGATCCATTACATCTACACTTACCATTTCATCTAAAGAGGCATCTATAGAAAGTTTAAAAGATGTGGTTGTTGGATTAGGATAGGTATTAATGATTACTGAGGTTTTTCCTATTCTGCAAGGCCTTTTTCCATCTAAAATCACAACCACAATATTTACGATATTGTTGTTGGCATCTTTTACAAAAACACGATAAGTGCCAGCTCTTAACCCATAAAATCTGTTGTTGATTTGATAATTTCCAGCTCCTATTGCATATTGATAAGGTTCTCTTCCACCAGAGGCTTTAACTTCTATTGTTCCGTCTTTTGCGCCTTTACAAGTTGCATCAGTTTTTGAAAGCAGGTTTAATGTCATTCCACTAGAACTAACTTGATTTACTGTGAAAGTTGCCATTTTAGAACATCCGTTGGCGTCCACCGATGTAATAAAATGTGTTCCAGCTCCAACTGCTCGAAAAGTAGTAGATGTTTGAGTTGCTCCAGCATCAAGACTAAATCTGTAAAAACTAGCTCCCCCAGTTGCTATTGCAGATACTGAAGTTGTGCCTCCAATCACTGATATATCACTAGCAACAGAAACCATCAAATTAATTTCAGTGGGTTGTGTAATTGTGATTGTTGTTGTTTGAGAATTTCCAACAGCATCTCTTACCGTATAAGATCTTGTTCCTGCAGTAGCAGAGAAAATACCAGTTCCTGTGTAAGGTGCGGTTCCTCCTGCAGCAGATACCGTAACCATAGTTGAACTACCATAACAATTTATTTGAGCAGGAACTGCAGTAACAATAATAGGATTGTTGGAAGCTTGCGTGATGATGATGTTTTTCAATAACGTACATCCATTAGCATCTTTAATTAAAACATTGTGATTACCTGCATTTAGATTGTTGAAAATATTTGATGTTTGGTAAGTACCATTATTTAATGAATACGAATATGGTGATGTTCCACCATTTACAATGGCAGTAAGACTTGTACTGCCCCCATAAGTTGCAATCGTTCCCGAAGTTAAACTAGCATTTAATTGAGTTGGTTGTGTTATTGTAACTGAAGCTGTTTGTGTGTTTCCATTTGCATCAGAAACAGTGTAGTTGTAAGTACCAGCAAGAACATTAAATTGGCCTGTTCCTGTGTAAGGAGAAGTACCTCCAGTTGCATTAACAGTAACATTAGTAGATCCCCCATTACAGGCAATTGTTCCTGAAGTAGCTGATACATTTAAAACAGATGGTTCAGTAATGACTATTGTTTTTGTTTTGATACATCCATTAATATCTTTCACTGAAATTACATGTGTACCTGCAGATACTCCACTGAAAATGTTTGAGGACTGATAGTTTCCATTATTTAATTTGTAAGTAAATGGACTAACACCTCCAGTAGCATTTACAGTTATAGAAGTTGTTCCTCCATTTGAAATGATATTTCCTGAAACTGGATTTACATTTATTATCTGAGGTTCTGTAACGGTGATATTAGCAATACTTGTATTCCCATTTGCATCAGTTACAGTATATGCATATGTCCCAGCAGATACACTGAATGTTCCAGTTCCTGTATATGGAGCCGTTCCTCCTGTAGCAGCAACTGTTACTGAGGTTGAACTTCCATTACATAATATACTTCCTGCAATTGCTGTTGCATTTAAAGGAATAGAAGCTGGCTGAGTAATGGTTACGATAGATGTTTTTGTACAGCTGTTTGCGTCTTTCACAGTAATAGTATGTGTACCAGCTAAAACATTATTGAAAATATTTGAAGTTTGAAAAGCTCCGTTATCAAGCTTATAATTTAGCGTTCCGGTGCCACCATTTGCAATCACTGTTATTGTGGTGCTACCTCCGAAAACTGTAATTGTTCCTGCGTTTGCTGTAACATTTATCAAAGAAGGTTGGGAGATATTTACAGTTGTTGTTGCAGATGTTCCTGCGGCATCTGTAACTGTATATGTTCTTGAGCCAGCAGTTACCGTGAAGCTTCCTATGCCGGTGTAAGGCGTTACTCCGCCTGAGGCAGAAACAGTTACTATAGTGGTACCTCCATTACATAATATTGTTCCAGAAGTTGAAGAAGCAATTAAAGTTGTGACTAATGGCTCTGCAATCGTTAAGCTTTTTTGTACAACACAACCATTAATGTCTTTTACATTTACAATATGGTTGCCGGCTGGTACACCAGTAAATATGTTTGAAGATTGATAAGTACCACCATTTAAACTATATTGATATGAAGTGCCAGTGCCTCCAGTTGCGTTTATTTGTATTGAAGTAGTTCCTCCTATAGTTGTTATCGTTCCAGAAGCAACAGTTACAGATATAATTGAAGGTTGATTCACAATTACAGATACCGTATCACGATGACCTGCTGCATCCGCAACATAATAATTGTAAGAGCCTGCACTAACTGTGAAAGTTCCAGTGCCTGTATAAGGAGATGTGCCACCAGAAGCAGAAACAATAATTGTTGTATTGCCACCATTGCAAGCAATTGTTCCTTGAGTGGCTGAAGCAACTAGGTTTACTGCAGGAGGAGGATTTGGAGTGACATTTGAATTGTATTCAAATAATCCGATTTCAGTGTTTCCTGATATTTGTGTTCCTCCATAATCAACATTGTATCCTAAGCTAACACCTGCTGAAATTGCTGGGCTATTGGTTGAAAGATGCAAATCCCAATTTTCAGGTAGAGCCGCTGATGTGTCTACAAAAATCTGATTTGTAGTGACGACTTCGCCAACACCAATCGTTCCACCTAGAGCAGTTTGATTAAGAAATCTTCCTTTTATGTAATAGATATTATTTCTGTGTTTGAATTTTGTTCTTGAAACATCATAAATAATTTGATCGCCTACTGTACTATAAAAGATATTATTTCTTAAATCAACAAGTGTGTCTGCATTACCTCTGATATTATCTGAGGAATATTGAACCGAACTTCGATGGCCAGAATAATTACAATAAGGGGGATTTATTGGGTTACTCCATGTGGTATTTGAAATTGGGAGTGTATTGTCCGGACACAGAGTAGGACTTCTAAAGAACCACCATTTGTAATTCCCATTTGCATCACCTCTGAATGACTGCCCGTCATTATATAAGTCATATCCAAAATTAGGGCCAGACATTCTGGAAGAATTATTATTTATATAAACATTATTAAAGCAACTCACATTTCTGTTGTTGCCACTAAAAACATCTCCAGGGCTTCCATGTATGTAGCCAATTTGTCCGCAATTGATTATTTTATTATAAGCGAAAGTATCATACCAAGACCCTGATAATGTATCATATCTGTCAGTATTTCCAATTTCAAACAAACCAGAACAATCAATTACCGTATTGTAAGAAAAATTAGAATTTTTAACGCAAAACATATCTATAGCAACACCACCTAAACCCCAGCAATCACTAACTCTTCCACTTTTCCCCCAAGCTCCTTTTATAAAATTGTGTGAGATATTTATATTGTATCCATTTATTGCTTCAAATGCACCAGACATAATATCCGTATATCCTGCGGTGTCTGCGGTAGTTTTTAAGTTTTCAATGGTATTGTATTGAAGACTGCAATTAATCGCTGCAATAGAGCCTATCGCAAAAGAAACGTTACTAAAATAGCAGTTTTTGATAGCGCAATTTTTAACCATCCATTTTCTATTACTTGTATCTCTGTTTGCACCCCATATTGTATCAATTCCATTGGCAGCTAATTTTGTTGGAGTCCATTCTCCAAACAAGATGGCGCTTCTTGTATAACTAGGGTTTGCTTTATCTGCTTGAGGAAATCGATAATCATTAAATTGTAAACCATCAATTACGATCCAACTAACCCCAGCAAATTCAATTACATTATTTGATGCACTAATTCTTGGTGTGGCTGCAGTTGGATAGATAAAATTTGGTTTAGGTTGACTTAAGTCACCATAACTTGTAAAAACAATCGGATTTTGGGATGTACCACTTGGCGCAGTGTAGCCATATGCAGGATAATTAATCCAAGAGCAACTAACGTACTCAAATCCAGACGCAGCAGTATGTCCATTGTCGAATACATCTCCGCGTTTGAACGCTATTGTATCACCAGGCAGAAATGTTGTGTTTCCATTGGTAACTAATGTTTGAAGCTTTTTCAAAGTCTTCCAAGGAGTTGAAGAATTTTGAGCTTGCGTAATGGAGTAAGAATCGTTTCCTGTTGAGCTGCTGAAAT
This sequence comes from Chitinophagaceae bacterium, assembly GCA_947452875.1. Classification (GTDB taxonomy): domain Bacteria; phylum Bacteroidota; class Bacteroidia; order Chitinophagales; family Chitinophagaceae; genus Ferruginibacter. Next base: position 15,344 of record CANGEZ010000001.1, on the reverse strand, counting down.
AAAACTTTCTGGAGAAAGCTGTAGTTGTAGTTAAAATGGTCAGCAAAACAAAAAGTAAAATCTTTGAAAGATTGACTTTGAGCATGGTTTTTCAATTGGTGGTTATAAGATTAACTCATTCATATTATAGAAATGCAGTGTGGTAACATTTTCTATAATAAAAAGAGATATTGGTTAACTTGATTAAACGAATCAAAATTGCTTTTATTGTTTGCTAATTATTACTTGCAACTATGATTAGTTTATCTGTCTTTATAATCCAATTATTGTGCCAATTAAAAAAATATTCAAATTTTAATAATTGATTTTATTAACATTTATTGAATTTATGTGTATTAGTTATTAAAAAGAGTCAATTTGTAATTTTAATACACATAAAATCTAATTTATTTTTTAATTGAAACAATAAGTTGATTTAATTTAAGTTTATGATACAAAATCCTTCAATTTTTTAAACAAATATGTACTACAAAGAATTTATAAAAAACAAACTGACTGTAATAGTTATTTTTTCAATAATTCTTATTAGCTATTCAGTTTATTTATTTAATGAAAAAACGGTAATTTATCTTACCAGTGAGGATAATTTGTATGAAGGCGGTACTGCATTTTTTCTTTTATTAAGCTCAATATTGTTTTTTATTGCTTCTAAAAAGAATATTTTCATGATTTTGCTAGGATTGGTTTTTTTCTTCGGCGCGGGAGAAGAAATTAGCTGGGGCCAAAGAATAATAGGTTTTGAGCCTCCTGAAAAAATTAAAGAAGAAAATGTTCAGAGCGAATTTAATATTCATAATTTGCCAACCTTTAATGGTACAAAATACAAGGGCAAACATATTGGCAAAAAGGGTTGGGAAAGACTTACAGAAATGAATTTTCTTTACCGTGTTTTTATTTTAAGTTTTGGCATACTATTGCCATTGATCACTTATCACATAAGCTTTATTAAAAAATTAGTAAAGAAATTAAAAATCCCAGTACCTCCAGTTTCTATGGGATTATTTTTTATAGTAAGTTGGATTGTTTGTAAATCTGTTTTAAAAATAGTTCCAAAAGGATTTGATCAAAATTATTACAACGGAGCCAACGAAATCTGGGAATTTCTTACGGCCTTTATCATTTTCAATTTTGGGATATATTTTTATAAAAACCGAGACAAAGAAATTTTCGGATTGGATATTAAGGAAACAGATTTACTTAAATAATACTTATTGAATTCTGGGGTCAATGATCGCATTCAGGTAATCAGATAATTTACTCACAATAATGAAAATACAAGCACTCAAGATTACAGCTCCCATGACAACTGGATAATCCAGTTTATCTAGCGCCTCAATGGTAAGTTTACCAAGTCCCTGCCACCCAAAAATAAATTCCACAAAAAAAGCACCGGCTAACAATTCGCCAAACCAACCTGTAATGGCTGTTACAATTGGATTCATTGCATTTCTCAATCCATGTTTAAATATTACTTGTTTTCTCGATAATCCTTTTGCATATGCTGTTCTGATATAATCCTGGCCCATCACATCCAACATTGAACTTCTTGTCAATTGCATAATCATGGCCATAGGTCTGATGCCTAAAGTGATAGCAGGAAGTATGATGTTTTTCCATTGTAATTCTTCCACCCCTGTTATTTCATTAATACGGTAAAGACTTCCAGTAAAATTTAAACCGGTAAATTGATGTAATAAAATGCCAAACACATAAGCAATGACAACTGCCATAAAAAAAGAAGGAGCAGAAACACCTGCAATACTGCTAATAATTGCGGTATTGTCTATCCAAGTGTGTTTATAGATAGCAGCAATAATGCCAATGGTGATGCCTAATAAACATGCAATCAACATAGCGATAATGGCAAGAATGATGGTGCCTGGTAATGCTTCCCACAACATGGTGGTGACTGCTTTCTTGGTTTGATAACTCTTGCCTAAATATGGGATTTTAATTCCGAATTTAACATCATTGCCAATGAAAAAACCGTTGATGTTTTTTTGTACTAATGTTGTTTTAGTGTAAGCACCTATTGGAGATATATCATTTACATAAATGAGCAATTGCTTCCACTTGGGTTTGTCAAGGTTTAAGTCTTTACGGATATTATCCATCGTTTTCTTATCCCCTGTTTGGCCGGCTATCATTTTAGCAGGATCACCAAAATATTGAAACAGAATAAATACCAATACCACAACTCCCAAAATCACAAAGAATGAACTCAATATTTTTTTTATGAATGACATTCAGTAAATGCAGTTTATTGTTATTATTGAATCTGATTGGATTCTATCGCCTTACTCATTTCTTCGGGATTGAATTTGTTTTTTTCGATACCCTCGTAGGATTTTATAATGTTACCATTCCACAAATAATACACTCCTGGTGTGGAGCCATTGTTACCTAATAGTTTGAAGAATGTTGGAATGTCTTCTATTAAATGAAAAGGGTAATTAATTTTTGTCTCTTTGTAAAACTCTGGAATTTTAAAAGTTTCCTCATTCATAAATAAAACATATGCCGGAGGTAATTTATGCGTTCTAGATAGTTTCATCATTTCCTTTGCGGCATCTCGGCAATGGTCGCAGCCAGGCACAAACAGACAAACGATTTTTTTGCCTTCATCCAGATTTACTTTCTTGCCATTAAAGTCTGTATACATTGAAAACTTAGAAATAGTTTTAGTAGGCTCAACAGTGATTGTGTAAATTCTTTTTGAAGTGTCTTTAATTGCTACTAAAGTATCTTTTGCTTTTATGGGATTAATGGCAGTGTCTGAATTGCTTTCGTGAATGGTATCAATAACATTAATAGTAGAATCAAAAGCAATCGGAGGTAAAGTGGTGTTAGTTTCTGAAGTGTTTTTACATGGACAAAACGGGAAAAAGAAAAATAGTAGAAATGCAGCAAAAAAGTAAATCAATAAAATGATTGAAAAACGATTCTCCCCTTTTTCTTTATCAGTTACATTTCTGTACAAATAAATCAACATGAGAATAGTTATAACATTCTTAATAAAAGCTTCCAATGGTGTCATCGGAATTAATTGCCCAAAGCAGCCACAGTTGCCATTCATAGCGCCATGCTCATACATCTGCATACCCAGGTGCGAACAAAAAGCAATGAGTAACAATATGGTAACTGGTATCACAAACGATTTAATATAATGTCTTTGTAAAATCGCAATGGCAATAGCTGTTTCCAATGCAATGATCAATCGTGCTAAATATGGCGCATTACACCAATTGACGATTCCCAAATCAACCAACTGTTTTTCAAAAGCCCAGATTGGAAAAGATTTGGCAACTGCCGACAATAAAAAAAGTGCTGAAATTAAAATTCTTACGATTAAGGGTAAATGCTTTTTCATGGTGATGAATTAAAATTTATAAAAATCGTTTTATTTAAGATGTTTGCCTTCCTCTATCAATATTAAACCAAATGCGGCGTAATTCAATATGTCATAAAAATTGGCATCAATACCTTCACTTATCATGGTAACTCCATTATTAGAGATGATCTGTTTGATGCGAAGGATTTTTGCTAATGTCAAATCAATAAAACTTTCCTGACTCATTTCTCTCCAGGCTTCTCCATAATCATGGTTTTTGTTGGTCATGAGATGCTTGGCTTTATTAATAATATCATCGTATAATTTAGATACAGCTTCAACGCCTAGTTGCTCTACATCATCATTTTTTAATTCGAGTTGAATCAATCCGATAACCGCATAATTCAACATGCCTTCGAATTCACTTTTAATCCCATCCCCTATTTTTTGTTCTTGTTTGTCTTGAATGGTTTTTACTCTTTTTGCTTTGATATAGATCTGGTCTGCAATAGAAATGGTTCTGTACACGCGCCATGATGTGCCATAATCTGCCGTCTTTTTTATAAACGTGTTTTTGCATTGGGCAATAGCATGATCATATTGTAAATTCGTATCGGTCATTTAATAAAATTATTTTATTGTTTAATGAACAAGTAAACAAACTGATATTTGTATCTTACTTATTATTCGCAAAAATACAATTAGTCGGGCAATGTGCACTATCAACTTCAAAGGAAAAATAATGGATCTTTCTTCTCCTATTGTTATGGGGATTTTAAATATTACTCCTGATTCATTCTTCAAAGGATATCTTGATTATACTCATGAAGATATTCTTGGTCTGGCAAGAAACATGATTACTCAGGGAGCAAAGATATTAGACATTGGAGGTCAAAGTACTCGCCCAGGTAGCATCAGGATTTCTGCTGAAGATGAAATTAAAAGAGTAGTCCCCGTAATTGAAACTTTACACCAGCATTTCCCCGACGTGATTTTATCCATTGATACTTACTACAGCGAAGTAGCGGGTATCTCGGTTCAATCTGGTGTGTCTATGGTAAATGATATCAGTGCCGGTGAACTTGACAATAATATGATATCAACTGTTGGTCATTTGAATGTTCCTTATGTAGCTATGCACATGCAAGGAACACCGGAAACCATGCAACAAAATCCCAATTATAACCATGTTGTGAAAGAAGTAATTGAATATTTTATTTCAAAAAAACAAGATTGCATTCAAGCAGGAATTAAAGATATCATTTTAGATCCTGGATTTGGATTTGGAAAAACCAATGAGCACAATTATCAAATTTTAAAGGATTTGGCTTCACTCAATATGCTGGATTGTCCAATATTGGTAGGTGTTTCAAGAAAAGGGATGATTTACAAAACATTGGGTGTTTCTCCAAGCGAAGCCCTAAACGGAACTACAGTTGCCAATACAATGGCTTTGATGAACGGAGCTAAGATTCTTCGCGTTCATGATGTAAAAGAAGCAGTTGAAACCATCACCATTTTTAATGCATATAAAAATGCCGCTCTTTAAAGAACGGCATTTTTTATTTTTGAATTTTTACTTTTTATTTTGTCTTACTCTTGCTCGTATCAGGCATTGCTTTTTTAATGCTATCCATATAACGCAGTTGTTTTAATTTTCTTTCCATTTTTTTGGCTTCAGCCTCAGCTCTAGCTTGATCTTTGTTTAATACATCCATAACTTCAATATCAAAAACAAGAATTGAGTTCGCTGAGATGTCTTCTCCCACTTTTTGTTTGCCATAAGCCAATGGAGAAGGGATGTAGAATTTAGCTTTTGCTCCTTTGTTAAGTGTTTTCAAACCATCTGTCCAACCTTTGATAACAGAAGTGCCTAAAGACATATCGTTTGTCATATTTACATTTAATGGTTCTACATGTCCTTTTGAAGAATCAGTATTGCTATCAAACATTTTGCCATCTAAAGTACGACCCGTGTAATTTACTTTTACGACTACAGAAGTATCAATTGTAGCACCTGTACCTGGTTGTAACATTTCTACATAAACACCAAGTGGCGTTTTTGAAGATTTGATATTATTCTTCTTGAATAAATCTTGCAATTTTTTATCATCCTCTGCAAGTATTTTAATACTTTCAATAGAATCTTTTACTTGTTTGATTTTCATTTCAGCAACATTAGCACTATCTGCTTGATCACGTGTATTAAAAATATTTACAACTTTAACGGTTGTGATAAAATGATATCCTTTTTTGATGAAAGGAGGCATTGATGCTGGGTTTTGTGCAAACATACTGTCTACAATAAGTCTGATCACCAAACTATCATTTTTCTTTACTTGAGAAAGTATTTTAAAATATTCTGGGGGTACTGAAGTTGAATCAAATGGTTCAATGATTGGAGCACCATTGGTTCTGCTGTCATTTAATAATGAATCAGATTTGCCATTATTAATGTATTGGGCAATTTGTAATTGCATAAATTGTCCAACTTTTATTTTTGGACCATTGCTAGTTGAGATGATTTTGTATTCAAGACCTTTGTCGCCTTTTTTGAAATTTTGTTGACAGGCAGCAAGTAATATCACTGCAAGTGTAAATAGAGAAATCTTACGCATTGTTTTTTTATTTTTAAAATTGATAAGTACTTAATTCATTTTTGTTTTCATGCATGGCCTTAATAAAATCTGAAACTGCTGTTTCCAATGATTCTTTACTATGTCCACCGGCCGCATTGTAATGTCCGCCACCATTAAAGTATTTTCTGGCAAAAGTATTTGCATCAAAACTACCCTTGCTTCTAAAGGAACATTTTCTTTCTTCTCCCCTGTCGATGATAATGGCTGCGAGTCTTATACCTTCTATGCTTAAAGGATAATTGACCAATCCTTCAGTATCGCCTGTTTTAATATCGTATTTGATCAGATCTTGTTGTGTTATTGAAATTAGGGCCGTATTGTATTCATAAAAAATTTGCATACGATTCAAAAGCGTATTGCCAATAAATCTTAAACGGTTTTCAGAAAAATTATCAAAAAGATTTTCATGGATAACACTATGTTTCAATCCTTTTGAAATTAAATCAGCCACCATGATATGCACAGAAGCTGATGTTGATGGGAATCTGAATGAGCCGGTATCTGTCATCACGCCTGCATAAAGGCATTGTGAAATGGGTTCGTTGATTTTGTCATTATATCCTGAGGCATTAATGAAATCATAAACCATTTCAGCCGTTGAACTTTTGGTGGTATCGCTGATGCCAAAATGAAATACTTCAGTTTGCGGTTGTTGATGATGGTCAATAAGAATTTTAGTGGCATTTGATTTCAACAATACCTCTTCCATTTTTTTGGTACGGCTCATGGTATTGAAATCCAGGCAAAAAATCCAATCAGCTTGATGGATTAACTCATCTGATTTTTTAGTTTCCTTTTCGTAATCCAAAACTGTATTGCTGGCTGGCATCCAATCTAAAAAACTTGCCCAGTTGGTTGGTGAAATTACAGTAACCTCATGTCCGAATTGAAGCAGAAAATGGTATAATCCAAGTGTAGAACCCATGGCATCACCATCAGGTTTTTGGTGCATGGTAATTACAACTTTTTTCGGACTGGTAATCTCTGGAAATATATTATTGATGACATCCATAAATGTGGCGCAAATGTAAGTTTTATCGTTGAATAGGCAAATTCCATTCTGTAAATAGATGTTAAGGTATTATCTTTGCGCCCAAAAATATACAAAATGACCAACAGAACTTTTACGATGATTAAGCCTGATGCTACTGAAAAAGGCAATACAGGAGCCATTCTTGAAATGATTAATAATGCAGGTTTTCGCATTGTAGCTATGAAAATGTTACATCTTAGCAGTGCAAAAGCAGGTGAATTTTACGCAGTACATAAAGAAAGACCTTTCTTTGGTGAATTGGTTGAATTTATGAGTCGCGGACCTATTACGGCTGCCATTCTTGAAAAAGATAATGCAGTTGAAGATTTTCGTAAATTGATCGGAGCTACCAATCCTGCTAATGCAGAAGAAGGTACTATCCGTAAGAGATTTGCAGCTTCAATTGGAGAAAATGCGATTCACGGAAGCGATAGTGATGAGAATGCTGCTATCGAAGGCGATTTCTTCTTTTCTAAATTAGAGCAGTTTTAATTTAGCTTTATAACTGATATTTGTAGAGGCTGTTTCAATTATAGAAACAGCCTCTTTTTATTTTTATTAATCGTCTTGATTAATTTTAAATTTTAAATTTTGACTTTTTAATTTGAACACAACAACCTCACTCACCATCATCAGATATCGAAACATCGCCATCCCTTTGGCTTTTGTATCCATGGCTATATTCAGACTTCCATTATGGATGAGTAAAAAATACAGTTTTAATAAATTGATGGGTTGCGGTAAAAACGGCAGTTTTGATAAAATTCCAGATCTAAACCAATGGGCCATTTTTCTGGTTCACAAAAATGAAATTTCAGAGAAAAACAATGCAGCCATATTGGGGAATTTCATTTCATTATGGATTCGTTTGTTTGCCAAAGAATCATTTACTATCTTACTTACTCCTATTGCCGGTCATGGCAAATGGGATCATCAAGAGCCATTTGGTAAATTGGATGGAAAAGTTGATTATAAAGGCAGAGTCGCAACTTTAACTCGTGCTACCATCAGATTAAACAAAATGAAATTTTTCTGGAAACATGTAGCGCCCGTTGCCAGTCAAATGAATGATGCCAAAGGATTTATTTTTTCTGTAGGCATTGGCGAAGTACCTTGGATCAAACAAGCCACTTTCAGCATTTGGGAATCTGTTGAAGACATGAAAGCTTTTGCATACGGCATGAAGGAACATAGTGAAGTAGTCAAAAAAACAAGATCTGAAAACTGGTACAGCGAGGATTTATTTGCAAGATTTTCAATTAAAGATTCATTTGGAACAATTAGAGGCATTAACCCGCTATCAATAAAGCCTTAAATTTGTAAACTCGACTTAAAAATTACATTATGAAGAATATTAAAATTATAGAAGTCCCTTCAGAAATTGGCGCAGGAACCAGAGGTGCAAGTTTGGGTGTTGATGCTATTAAAATAGCTGGTTTGGATTTTATGAGTAATTTCTTCGTGCATTTTCCTTCAGAAAAAGTGGAGACTGAAAATAAATTATTATTCGAACCTATTCAATCGCCATATGCCAAAAGAATTCATGGTGTATTTAACATGTATGAAAGAATCAGTAAGGCAGTTTGCGATAGCATCAAACATAATTTCTTTCCGGTTGTGTTGAGTGGCGATCACAGTAATGCAGGTGGTACCATTGCAGGCATCAAAATGGCAAAGCCCAAAAGTAAATTGGGTGTAATTTGGATTGATGCGCATGCGGATTTACATACACCTTATACAACGCCTTCAGGTAATATGCATGGTATGCCTTTGGCAACAGCCATTGCAGAAGATAATTTAGAATCAAAGGTTCATGATATTGATGAGGTAACTAAAAAGTATTGGAATCAATTAAAATCCATCGGCAAAATTTCTCAAAAAGTGTTACCCGAAGACATCGTATTTATTTCTCTTCGTGATTTTGAAAAAGAAGAAAAAGCAGTGATTGAAAAACATGGCATCAAAGTCATCCCAACCAGTGAAGTGCGCAGAAACGGTGCAGAAAACGTAAGTAGAAAAGTTTTACGCTATCTCAGCGACTGCACTGATATTTATGTAAGTTTTGATGTAGATAGTTTGGATTCTACAATCTCAAAAGGAACCGGAACACCTGTAGGCAATGGCCTTAGAGAAAGAGAAGCAGAAGATTTAATCAGCAAATTCATGCAAAACAGAAAAGTTTGCTGCTTTGAAATTACAGAGGTAAACCCAACGCTTGATAAAGAAAATTTGATGGCGGAAATCGCATTTAATATTTTACAGAGAAGTGTAAATATTCTGATGATGAACTAATCTTTACAAAATAACAAAGAGACCATCTCTTTCGAGACAGCCTCCTTATTTGTCCTGTAATCAACCATTAAAACTATAAACAATTAGTATCTATTGACAACATCTCATTTGTCAAATGTTTTTGAATTATCTTTTGATTTCTCTCCTGAGTAATTAGTGTGAAATTGAGCATTCGGAAAAGTAAAAATGATTTCTTTTTCAGAAGTTGCTTTGATGATTTCTTTCTCTAGAAAAAATGTAGAAATGTCTTGCGTGTTGGCGTAGATGCTGCTATACAGGCATATGCCAGTAATTGATTTGTTGTTTTTCATTTGGGTACGGATTAAAACTTGTGATATTTACTATCGGAATATCATTACACTTAACGCCGGAATGGCAAGTTTTATTTCAATGGTGTTCGTTTTTTTCTCTTTTATTTTGATAGTTAAATTATTGTTCATGTATTTTCCTGAACCCCAGAATTCCTCATCGTCACTATTAAATATCTCTTTCCATTCTGATTTGCCTGTTAAGGTCATGCCATAATCCTGATAATTTTTTGCAGATGTGTTGATGACAATAACAAGATCATTTATTTTATTCTTGCCTTTACGTTTGTAGGCCATAACGCCGTCATGCCCTCTGTCAAGCATCAGCCATTCAAATCCTTTGGAATCAAATTGGTATTCATAAAGTGCAGGTTCTTCTTTATACAGATGACAAAGCTTGCTAACGCAGGCTTTCATTTTTTGATGAGAAACATGAGATAATAAATGCCAGTCAAGTTCTGAGGCTTCATTCCATTCTGATGTTTGTGCAAATTCATCACCCATGAACAATAACTTTGCGCCGGGATGTGTGTACATGTATGCGTACAACATTCTGAGGTTGGCAAATTTTTCATGAGTGGCGCCTGGCATTTTGTAAATCATTGGACTTTTTCCATGTACGATTTCATCATGACTCAGAGGCAACATGAAGTTTTCATCATAGAAATACATCATGCTGAAAGTGAATGTATTTTGTATGTGATGTCGGTCGGCAGGATGTGTTTTAAAATACCTGAAACTATCATGCATCCAGCCCATCATCCATTTCATACCAAAACCAAAACCACCGGAATGAGTAGGCAAAGTCATACCTGGCCAATCTGAAGCCTCTTCAGCAATAGTTTGAATATCTGGAAAGTCTTGGTATAAAATTTCGTTTAATCGTTTTAAAAATTGGATGGCTTCTATGTTTTCATTTCCTCCATATTCATTGCGTTCCCATTCTCCTTCTTTTCTTGAAAAATCTAGTCTGATGATAGAATTCACCGCATCAACTCTTATTCCATCACCATGAAAATGTTGCATCCAAAAATGGGCACTGCTGATTAAAAAAGACCTTACTTCTCCCCTTTTGTAATTGAAAATATAGCTGTTCCAATCTGGATGGAATCCTTTGCGCATATCCGCATATTCGTAGGTGTGTGCGCCATCAAACATGAATAACCCATGAGCATCGCCTGGAAAATGAGAAGGCACCCAATCAAAAATAACGCCTATGTCATTATTGTGAAGTTCATCAATGAGAAACATCAAATCTTCGGGTATACCAAACCGTGAGGTAGCAGAAAAATAACCTGTACATTGATAGCCCCAGCTCCTATCGTAAGGGAATTCCATCACTGGCATTAATTCCACATGGGTAAATCCCATTTCTTTTACATAAGGAACAAGTCTTTCAGCAATTTGTAAATATGAATTGAAACTCTCTTCATCATTTTTATCGGGCCTCATCCAGCTTCCCAAATGAACCTCATATATATTCCAAGGAGCGTCTAGTGAATTGTTTTTCTTCCGCTTAGAAAGCCATTTTTTATCTTTCCATGTATAATCAAAAGACCAGGTGATAGAAGCTGTGGCCGGCCTTTTTTCTGAAAAAATCGCATAAGGATCGGCTTTCATGACCTGAACGTCATTGATGCTATTGATGTGATATTTATAACAACAACCTTTTGAAACATTCGGTATAAAACCTTCCCAAATACCAGATTGGTCTAGTCGAGGAAATAAAGGATGAGAGCCTGTATCCCAGTTATTGAAATCTCCGGCTACCGAAACAAATTTGGCGTGAGGCGCCCAAACGGCAAAATAATATCCATGAGCGTTCAATAGATTCAATGGACGGCTTCCAAAATAATCATAACCTGTTGAAAGTTCGCCTTGTTGAAAAGATTCGATGACATTGTTATTAAATAATGAGTAATTCCAAACAGAGCCGGAAGTATCAATAAAATGTTCATCTTCGTATGCCATTGTTTATCTTTGTCTTCGTTTTTTAATTGAAAGTTCCTAAAATTAACACAAGTTCACCTGCTGAAAAATTATTTAATCAGCGTGGATGAAATTTTTAAAGATATGCGTACAACAAAAATTCTATTATCACTCGCCTTTTCATTGATATTCATAACGGCTTCAGCTCAAAAAGTCAGTCAAACCGGTAAAATCATCGATGCATCCGGACAAATACCTATTCCCAATGCAGTAGTTATGGTATTATCAGCAGCTGATTCAAGCTTATTGACTTTTACCAGAACCAATGCTGATGGCAGTTTTGAACTCAAAAATGTTCCGGTTGGGAAATGTATTTTCATGGTTTCTCATCCTTTATATGCTGAATATGTAGATGATATTACCGTGAAATCAGGTAGCGATAAAATAAAGCCTGTATCACTAACTAATAAAAGCAAATTACTTGAAGCCATCATCATCAAAACTGGTGGTGCCATTAAAATAAAAGGAGATACCACAATTTACACCGCAGACAGTTTTAATGTAAGTGCCAATGCCAATGTAGAAGAACTATTGAAAAAATTACCAGGGATTCAAGTGGATAAAAATGGTGAGATAAAAGCCATGGGTGAAAAGGTAGAAAAAGTACTGGTAGACGGTGAAGAGTTTTTTGGTGATGATCCGGGCATGGCCGTAAAAAATCTCAGAGCCGATGCTGTAAAAGAAGTTCAGGTATTTGATAAGAAAAGTGAACAAGCTGCATTTACAGGTATTGATGATGGCAATACCCAAAAGACAATTAACCTTAAATTAAAAGAGGATAAAAAGAAAGGTTATTTTGGTAAAGTTAGTTTGGCAGGAGGTGTTGGAAAAGATATCACCAATCGTTTCAATAATAATTTATTGTTCGGTTCCTTCAAAGGCAAAAGAAAAATTTCTGCTTTTGTATTAAATGGCAATACTGGACAAGATGGGTTGAGCTGGCAGGAAAACCAAAAATATGGAGGCAGTGATGATAACAATTTCGAGATGATGGATGAAGATGGCATTTTTGCATTTTCGTTTGCTCGTTCGGGTGATGATGAGATTTATATCAATCCTGAAAATGGATTTATGAGAAATGTAAATGCGGGCGTTCAATACACTAATAAATGGAACGACAAACATAATTTCAACTTCTCTCCTAAATTTAACCAGCAAGATTACAGTAACATCAAAAACACCAAAACGATAACTCAATTAGGAGATTCTGCTTTGATTGAAAATGCAGAAGTAAATACAAAAATCAATAGATACAACGTTAAGAACAGTTTTATTTATGATGTAAAAATGGATACGAGTAATAGTCTTAAAGTGACTGTGAGATACAATTATTTCCATACAGAAAGTGATGAAACAACAAAATCAGGTACTTCAGGCAATTCAGGCATTTTGAAAAATGCTACATCGAGAAACTCATCAATAAATTCAGATAAATATGCATTGATTGGTAATATTATTTTCAAGCATAGATTTTCAAAAGCAAGAAGAACATTATCGGTTACTGCCGACTTAAATGCCAATAATTCAAACTCAGACAATTATTTGAATTCTATAAATGCAGTTTATTCTGGTTCGTTTCCTTATATTATCAATATCAATCAGTTGACCCAATCTGAAAATAGCGCCAAGAAAATTTCTGCCAAATTAATTTACACAGAACCACTTTCTAAAAATTGGTCAATGGAATTGGGTTATGAGTTGTCACTAAATGATGGTTTAAATAACCAAACGACTTATTCAAAAGCTCCCAATGGATATACCGATGTGGTAGATTCACTTACCAATGATTTCAAACAAAACATCTTAATCCATACGCCATCAGCGAAATTTAATTTTGCTCGTAAGAAAATCAAATTCAATTTTGGTTCTGGCTTTGGCATTACTGATTATGATTTACTGGATAAAACTTCTAATAAAGATTATGTAAGAAAGTACACCAATATTTTCCCTTCAGCAACATTCGTCTATAGTTATAAAAGCAATCATTCATTACGAATTAAATACAATGGGTACAATTCTCAGCCTACAATCAATCAATTGCAGCCATTGCGCAACAACAATAATATTTTCAATCAATACATTGGAAACCCTGATTTGAAGCCTTCTTTCTCTAGTAATTTCAATGTTACACACAACGGGTATAATTTCTTGAAAAACTTATGGAACTATCAATCAGTAAATGTAATCTTCACAGAAAATTCAATCACAAACAATAGAATTATTAATCCATCAACAGGTGCTACCACTTCACAACCCATCAATACTAATGGCAATGTTACAGTTAGTTTTTGGGGAGGCATTGGATTTAAGCTGAAAAAATCGGCTATCGAAATGGAGATCAGTCCCAATGTGAATTTTTCAAGATTTGCAGATGTGATCAATAGTGTAAACAGCTTTTCAAATACAACTTCTTCAGGGTTGAATATTGGCATGAGAAAATCAAAAGCTGATAAATATGATTTCAGTTTGAACAATAATGCTAGTTTGAATTACAATACCAATTCACAAACTAAAACTTCAAACACTTTCAGATCAAATACACTGACTTTCAATGGTACTGTTTACTATAAGAAAAGTTGGTCATTTGTTACAGATTACACTTATAATGCCAGACAAAAACTTGCCGGCGAAACAGCCAATTTCAATGTTCATCTCATCAATTTGAAAGTGCAGAAAACATTCAAGAAAAATGAATACACGGTTTATGTGAAAGCAAATGATTTGCTGAATCAAAATCTTGGTTTGGACAGAAATTATTACGGGAATATTTTCAGTGAAGAAAGAAACCAACGTTTGAAAAGATATTTCATGGTAGGTTTTTCTTGGGATTTTAAGAATAAGAATGGGGTGAGTAAAAAGTAAGATGCCTCACCCCCAACCCCTCTCCAAAAGAGAGGGGAGCGTGAATAGTCAGTTTATAAATAAAAAAATTAGTACAAATATAATATTGCACAATCAACTTCCCCCTTTGGGGGATTGAGGGGGCTTAAATAAATAATTATGAAAAAAATATTCTTCTTCATTGTATTGGCAACTTCAATCCAACTCCATGTTTCAGCACAGTTTGTAGAATCTGGTGAAATCGAATTTGAAGTAAAAACGAACATCAAAAAAACAATGGGCAGTAGCTCATGGGCCGAAATGATGAAAGATAAATTGCCCAATTTTAAAACCAATTTTTATACTTATAGTTTTAGTCAAAATAAAAGTTTGTATAAGTTTGACCATTGGGAAAACAAAGATGCCTTACCTGAAATGTTCAGAAAAAGTGATGAATCTTCTTCTTGGTTTTTTGATTTTACTACAGGCAAAATGACCATGCAAAAAGATGTTTTTGGAAGTGCATTTAATGTAAAAGACAGCATCAGAAATATTCGTTGGAAATTGAGCAATGAAAACAGAATCATTGCCGGCTATAATTGCAGAAAAGCCACAGGAATTATTATGGACAGTGTTTATGTGTTTGCTTTTTATACAGATGAAATCACCATTCCGGGAGGGCCTTGCAGTATTAATGGATTGCCAGGTATGATTTTAGGATTAACGATTCCAAGATTATATTCGTCTTGGATTGCAACAAAAGTTACGCTTATAAAGCCGGTAGTTACCGAACCTCAGACTACAAAAAATATTTTCAGTTTGAAAACAGCTCACGAAACCATCATCGAAAAAACAAAAGGTTGGATGGGTAATGATGATGATCCTGATTCAAGAAAATGGTTGGATCAGTTGATTTGGAATTTGATGTTGTA